>DOIU01000043.1 GCA_003511825.1 Gammaproteobacteria bacterium
TAAAGTCAGGTGTCAGCCCCAAGATTAATCGCCATACTATCCGCCGCTCAGGCCCATGGCTTCTTCCAGTGATGTGTGTCCGGCAAATGCCGCCTGCAAGGCCGCGTCATACAGGGTCATCACCTTGTGGCTCTTAAGATGCGCATCCAGCTCGTCACGCGAGGGTTTTTGCGTCATCAGTTGTTGGGTAGACACATCGATTTCCACAATCTCGTGCACCGCCATGCGCCCCTTGTGACCAGAATCGTAGCAATGCGTACAGCCTTTTCCGCGCACCAAACGTTTGGGCTCCTCTGAGGCAACGCCCATATCCTGCAGCGCCTCTGCGGAGATGCTGTACTGCAACTTGCACTTTGGACAAACCCGTCGAATCAGCCGCTGCCCCATGACACCCACCAACGCGGAAGACAACAAGTACGGCTGGATACCCATATCCAGCAGCCGCGTGATCGCGCCAATCGCGTCATTTGTGTGCAAGGTAGAGAGCACCAAATGCCCCGTCAGTGCCGCTTGTACCGCTATCTCTGCGGTTTCGGCGTCGCGGATCTCTCCCACCATCACAATATCGGGATCTTGCCGCAGGACATGCTTGAGCAGTTTGGCGAAGTCCAGCCCGATCATTTCTCTCACTTGATTCTGGTTGATCACATCGAGTTGGTACTCAACCGGGTCTTCAATCGTGACGATGCTTTTCTCAACGCTATTCAAGTAATTGATCGCGGAATACAGGGTTGAGGTTTTCCCGCTACCGGTAGGCCCGGTGACCAGGAATAAGCCGTGTCGACTTTTGAGCAAGCGTTTAAAGGTCGCGAGATGTGAATCGGTCAAACCAATGCGATCAATCTGCATGATGGCTTTTTCTTTATCCAAGACACGCAACACCACTTTTTCACCAAAGATGCCCGGCAAGGTACTGAGTCGCAGGTCAATGACCCGCCCTTGGGTCAGCACTTGAATGCGTCCATCCTGCGGCAGGCGGCGCTCGGCAATGTCCAGTTTGGCCATGACTTTGAGTCGCGACACCAAGGCCGGAAACACTTCGGGCGGTGGGGTCATGACTTGGTATAACACGCCATCAATTCGGAAGCGAATACGGCTTTTGCCGCGCCCTGGCTCAATATGAATATCACTGGCACTGTCCCGGACTGCGCGCTGCACCAAGGTGTTGATCAAATTGATGACCGGCGAACTGCCCGAGCGCTCATCAATCGCGTCGAGGTCTTGCTCAGCCTGCCCTTCAAGGACTTCCAGATCGGCCTCGACATCCAGCCCACCGATGTACTCCGAAAGATCATCAGACGCCGCATGCGCTTCACTGATCTTCTCGAGGATGTTTTCACTGGTGGCCAGCACGGGTCGTACGGTGCAACCCGTCTTCTCCGTCACGGCATCAAAGCTGGGAATCGCCTGCGGATCGTGGGTCGCGAGGAACACCGTGTTATTCACGCGAAACAAGGGCAAGACCTTGAGCGTTCGCGCGGTCTCTTGGTCAATCAGTTTGGCCGCTGCGACGTCATACAATCCGCTGCGAATTTGCACAAACGGCAAGCCATGTTGCTCGGCCAAGACATTCACGAGATCATGCTCGCCGACGTAGTTGTCCTCCACCAGGATATCACCGAGCTTTTTGCCGGAACGTTGCTGATGCAAGACTGCGTATTCGATGTCTTTATCGCTCACCAACCCTTTTTCGAGCAGGATTTCACCGAGTTTTTTGTCTTTGGCGGCAGATTTGACGGGGGTCGTGTTTGTCGTCGTCGATGAGCGCTCTGACTCACACGCAATCGCCTCGTCCACACTGGTCATCCAAAAAATCTGCTTGAGCAGTTTACTGAGATTCACCAGACGCAGAGAACCACCGATGCGCAGCAGCCGCTCTTGTATTTCTAGGAAAACTTCAAGGGAACGGCCATTGATCAGGGGCACAGCCACCATATCGACCACGATATTGATCTGGTATTGATCAATGCAGGTCTCCAGCAACTGTTCTAGGTTTGAGACAGCCTCGTCGTCGTTGATCGCACCCTCTACGCTGATGTGCGTCTCGACGCCCACCCGCGTTTGCGACAGCGCCAGTGCCATCAGGCGCTCCGCTGAGTCAGTGTGGTATCTGTCGTCAGAGCTTGGGTTTCTTCAGCATTGCGCTGTGCGAGTAAGGTTTCTATTTGCTGGAAAAACGGGCCTGGCTTATTCAGGCCATAACCTTGACCGTAGTCAACACCGATTTTCTTTAATTTCTCGGCAATCACATCGTTCTCGACGAACTCGGCAACAGTCTTAAGGCCCATGAGGTGTCCGATGCGATGGATGGACTCCACCATCGCAAGACTGATCGGGTCTTCATCCACATGTTTCACAAAAGCACCGTCGATCTTGAGCGTATCAACGGGAAGATCCCGGAGGTAGCCGAACGAGCTCATGCCACTGCCAAAATCATCCAATGAGAACTTGATCCCAATCGAGCGCAGCGACTCGATTAAGCGAATCGCTGTCGTGAGATTGGAAACCACGTTAGTTTCAGTGATTTCAAACGTCAGTCGCGGGATCAGCTCCGGGTTTTCCAGCAGCAGTTTTTTAAGCCAGAAAAAGAAATCGTCGGTGACTGACTGCCCCGACATATTCACCGAACAGCAGACCTCGAGCTGTGGGTACCGCTGATGGCAACGCTTTAAGGCTTCTAGGGTGTGAGTGATCACCCACTCGTCGATGCTGCTCACCGGGTTATAGGATTCGGCCACCTTAATCATTTGGAACGGTGATCCGGCAACGCCATTGTCGGTGCACAAGCGTAGCAGCATTTCATAATACAATTTATCCCCTTTGACTTCGTGCAAGGGGATAATCTGCTGCGCATACAGTTCAAACGCATTCGACTCCAACGCCGAGCGAATCAAGGGCACCCAATCGATCGAGCTGCGCACCGATTCGATGGCTGCGCTATCGCTTTTGTAGGTGAAGATGCTGTGCCGCCCCTGCTGCTTGGCGACATCACAGGCAATGGCTCCCAAAGCCATCACTTCATCGGCATCCACGACGCTTTCGCTCAGCCGCACAATGCCAACACCGGCACTGACATCAAACAGTTTGCCGTCCCACCGGAACCCTCTGGCGGCAATTTCGCGCAGAATATCGTTGGCTACCGTCCAGGCATCACGATCTTTCTGGTTGGGGACCAGCATGCCGAACTTGTCTGACTCAATGCGCGCCGAGTACACATTGTCAGGCACGCAGTTGCGTATTTGCGTGGCGATCATGCTGAGTAACTCATCACCCGCCGTGCGCCCGCAGCTGTCATTGATGACCTTAAACTGGTCCAAATCCATAAAGAGCAGGCATTGCTCATCCGTATCGGTATAGAGCGCGCGATTGATCACTGCCAGCAAGCCTTCACGGTTGAGCAAACCGGTCAGCACGTCGTAACTGGCCGACACAATCGTCGCCGCATGCTCAGCAACCACGCGTAACGAGCGGCGATCACTGTTGGAGAAATCCTCACTGTGCGCCGCCCGGCCCATCAGGATCACACCCAGCAAGGTGCCGTTGATGGCATAAATCGGCGACATCGCAATTTTGGCCGTCATATTCCCTGCACACAGTTGCTGGACTTCCTGCGTGTCGTTAATGATCACGGCTTCGTTGCGACCGGTGAGACGAGAGGCAAGCTTGGCAACCAGTGTGTTGGCACACCCCTGCCATTGCCGCAAAAACTCGCGTGAACACAGGCCGTGCGCCTCCAGCATGATGTCAGCGGGCATCACCCGTATCGCAACCACATCCATATTCAGGTATTTGGCGCAGCTTTCGCCAAGTTTGCGCAAGGCTTCACGTCCACTGCCGGCATCTTGGTTTTCGACAATATCATCCAGCCCGTAGAAGAGATTCAGCTCTTCATAACGCGCCGAGAGATCGTCGGCCATCTCGTTCAGTTCAGCGTTGAGCATCAATGCATTGAGGGCCTCTTCAAAGGCGATGTCCAACGCTGCGTTCACCAACTCACAAGTGCTGCAATACGTGTTGCTATGAAACTCTGCCAGCATCAAGAAACAGAAACTGGCGCCATTGATGTCTACCGATCGCATCAAGAGCAGGCATTTTTCTTGGGTGATGAACTCCGTCGTTTGCGCCAATGCCGAGAGATCACACTGTCGAATCAGTGCGGCAATATGCGATTGTTTGGCCCGATTGATGTCCCCCAGACGTTCGATGAGACGCCCCTGGCTATCCGCCAGTGCAACGCTCGTCGTGACCGAGAACGCACGTTGTAAACGCTGGGTCAACACATCGAGCGGCAATTGATCGAGCACGTCATTGTTCATCCCATGTTCACCGTTGCAGTATTTTCCTGATCGAAGTGCGCTCTGAGGATTTCATTCAGGCGGCGCAGACTCACTGGTTTCTCGATATACAGTATGTTTGGCATGTGCTCTGCCCACTCACACAAGCGCTCGTCGGCGACTGCTGTG
>DOIU01000209.1 GCA_003511825.1 Gammaproteobacteria bacterium
ACGAACAGCCGAGGCAACAGCTCTGCGTCTTATGCTGACTGAACGTTTAAAAGATTCGGATACCCCAGTTATCATTTTAGGTGATCTCAATGACAGCCAGCACAGCAATACGTTGAATATTTTAACTGGGCAACCTAATTACTTGCTTTCTGGTTTGAGTCGGGGCGGCAGTGATGTTGACTTATATTCAGTCTCTACTCTGCAAGAATATCGTAGTATGCGCGATGTTTACTATACACACGTTTTCAAAAACACCCGTGAATCCCTCGACCACATTTTGGTCAGTGAGCAATTCTATGACAACAGCCGCAAAAGGCTGTGGGCATTTAAAGGAATGTATATCCGAAACGATCACCTGAACACGGATAACCATAAAGAAATGGGGTCGACGGATCACGGTATTGTTCGAGCTACCTTTGAATATCGTCCAGCGTGAATAGTCATGGAAAGCCAGAATTGGTTGCTCATAAGCAACTTAGAAAAAAGTACTTTTTAAATATGAGCAACAAGCTGAACGGTTAAAAACACGAATAATTTCTGCCTGGAGTAGAGGTTGTCACTCTGATAGAAGGCGGCCGCTTATCATTCGTAAAAAACTGTTTCTGGAAGCATCATACTTATCTATAAAATTGGTGTTTTTGTTGTCTCTCAACACTGTTCATTTGTTTATCGGTTCCCGATTTCTGGATGCGGGATGGTTAATGCGTGACGTCGCGCTGCACCAGTACGTGTGCAGCGGTGAGGAAGAGGATTTTCAGATCAAAGCCCAAGGACTGGCGTTGCAGGTATTCGGTGTCAAGCGTGACTTTATCGGCGATGGGGATTTCATCTCTGCCATTGATTTGCGCCCAACCGGTTAAGCCGGGCAGGAGTGCATCGACGCCGTGCTCGGTGCGCAGCGCGATTAAGTCGTCTTGGTTATACAAGGCTGGGCGCGGGCCAACAAAGCTCATCTCGCCGCGCACGATGCACCAGAGTTGCGGTAATTCGTCCAGGCTGGTCTTGCGGATAAATGGGCCTACTGATGTCATCGCGGCCTTGGGGTCGGTGAGCAAATGGGTGGCGACAGCGGCTGTGCCGACCTTCATGGAGCGGAACTTGGGCATGGCGAAGCGGGTGTTATGGCGCCCGACGCGGGTTGACCAATAGAGCGCGGGCCCAGGGGAGGTCACTTTCACCAACACCGTGGTGAGTACCATCAGGGGTGACAACAGCACCAACGCGATCAGCGCCAGCGTGAGATCAAAGACGCGCTTCAGCGGGGCGGACATCAAGGGTTTGGGCCTCTCAAGCGTTTGCAGGGAATGTGTGCCGCACGGCGACGCTTGCGGAGTATTCGGAATCGCCGCTGCGCTGTCAACCGGCAAGGCCGCGCTCGCGGGCGCGAGTGGGTGCTTACGACAACTTGACCAGGCCGGATTCAATCGCGTAGCGGGTCAGGCCGGCGGTGGTGTAGATGTCGAGTTTGTTTTTAATGTTCTGCCGGTGGGTTTCCACCGTGCGCACCGAGATATCCAAGGCGCGCGCGATGTCTTTATTGCAGGCGCCCTCGGCCACTCGACAGAGCACGGTTTTTTCCCGCTGCGTGAGCGCGTCGTGGGGCGGGGTGGGGTTTCCCTGCGCTCGGGTAAACAGGCTTTGGGAGGCGCCGGCGCTGAAGTAGGTACTGCCGTGGTGGACTGTCTCGATGGCCTTGATCAGTTCATCGGATTCAACGTCTTTGAGCACGTAGCCGGCGGCGCCGAGCTGCATCAATTCGCTGATGTACTCGCGATCGTCGTGCATGCTCAGAATCAAGACCCGGCAGTCCGGCAGCTCGGCCTGGAAGCGCCGCGCGGCCTCCAAGCCGTCCATGACCGGCATGGCGACGTCCATCAAGACCACGTCGGGGTTCAGCGCGTGCGCCAGTGATAAGGCCTCTTCGCCGTTATTCGCTTGTGCGACGATGTCGATCCAGCTCTCGTCGTCGAGCCGCGATGCGATACCGTCACGCACCAGCGGATGATCATCCACCAAAAGGATGCGTACCGGGGAGTGTGGCTCTTTAGCCGTCATTGTATGACACCTCGTTCGGTAGCCAGGCCGTCAGCGTTGTGCCGACGTCTGCTTTGCTGTGCAGTTTAAATTCACCGCCGAACAGCTCAATGCGCTCGCGCATATTGCGCAGACCAATGCCTTCCCCTGGCGCCTCAGACTCAAAGCCTTGCCCGTCATCGCGGATCTCCAGCTCGATGCGCTGTCGGCCGGGGCCGATTTCCAGTGCGACGGTCTGCGCGTTGGCATGGCGTTCGATATTGGTCAGTGCCTCTTGAATCACGCGGTACAGGGTAATCTCGATGTCTTCTGGTAACTGCCGTGGCAGGGCGACCGTGAGTATGGCAATGATGCCGGTACGCTCCTGAAAGTGGTCTACCAGGCTGTCGAGGGCGGGCTGTAAGCCCATGTCGTCCAGCAGGCTTGGGCGCAAGTCGTGGGAAATCCGGCGGACTTCGCGTATCGCGTCGTTGAGCGCGGCCTTGCCCTGGTGCAGTTCTTTGAGGCATTTGCTGCGATCAGCTTCGGCATGGCTCTCAACCCGCAGCTTCGCCGTGTTATTGATGGCGGACTCGATGCGAAACTTCACCGATACCATCAGCTGGCTGATGCCGTCGTGCAGTTCGCGCGAGAAGCGGCGTCGCTCGTTGACCTGAAACCTCACCGACTTATGCGCGAGCTGGCGCAGGCGAGAATCCGCCAGGCGGCCTTCGTGCAGATTGATGGCGATGCCGATCACGGCGATGGCAATCGCGGTGGCGAGGGTGATGATCAGGATGGTGAAAAAGGTATTGCGAATATTGGTGTTGAATTCGACGCGTATGTTGGCGACTTCTTTGGCGATATCATCAATATACAGCCCCGTCCCCATCATCCAGTTCCAGCGCGGCAGCTGTACCGCGTAGCTGATTTTGTCTTCGTTTTGACCGGTGGAGGGCTTATTCCAGACATAGCGATGAAAGCCACCGCCGCCGGCGGCAACGGCGAGCAAGTTGCGAATGACGAAATCGCCGTTGATGTCTTGCATATCGTAGAGGTTGTTGCCGACGATATCGTCAAGCACTGGATGGACGAGGTTGACACCGTGCTCGTCGTAGACAAAGAAATAGCCGTCAGCGCCATAGGTGAGCTTATTGAGGATACGCTTGACCTCGCGCTGCGCGGCTTTCTCGGGCATGTGCTCGTCGCGCAGAATATGGTCAATGGAGGTTTGCGCCAATTGGATGTAGTGCTGCAGTTCGAGGCGTTTGGCGTCCAGCAGATTGGACTCAAACACCTCGATTTCGTTGTCCAGCAGATCGCGGGCCTGAATGGTGCTGATCAGGGTGATCAGGCTGGCGACCAGCAGCAAGGGCAAAATCGCCAGCAGAATAATTTTGGTTTTAAATTGACATGGGCCTGTTACAGAGACAGTGTTAGGTGAGACCGCGCACGCCGTTGGGCGGCGATATCGCGCGCGTGTCTTAACCGACCCACTATCTTGCCAGACTGGGGTGTGCGCGCAAGTGCAGCCATCGTGGTTTGATCACTAGCGCGCTGTTTGCTAGGGCACCTGGGGTGAGGCGCGTTCAGCTGTTCAGCCCGTAAAACGCCGGCACCGCCATCAGCGAGATCACCACCAGGATCTGCAGCACAATATACGGCACCACGCCGCGGTAGATGTCGGTGGTTTTGATCGCCTCGGGGGCCACGCCTTTTAAGTAGAACAGGCTAAAGCCAAACGGCGGTGTTAAGAACGAGGTTTGCAGGTTCATCGCGATCAAGATGGCAAACCAGGTCATGCTGATCCCCAGGGACTCGGCCACAGGCGCCAGAATCGGAACGATGATAAAAGAAATCTCCACAAAATCGATAAAAAAGCCCAGCAGCATGATCACCAGCATGGATAAGATGAGAAAGCCCCATTTTTCACCCGGCAGGTGCAGCAGCCATTCTTCCACCAGGGCGTCACCCCCGGAATAGGTAAAGACCATCGAGAACGCCGTCGCGCCAAGCAAGATGGCAAACACCATCGCTGTGATTTTGACCGTTTCCTGCGCACTGTCGAGCACCATCTTCCAGGAGAACTGCCGGTACATTAACGCCAGAAAGAGCGCGCCCATGCCGCCCAATGCCGAGGACTCTGTGGGCGTGGCAATGCCCGCAAAGATCGACCCCAAGACCACCACAATCAGCGCCAGCGGCGGCAGAATGGCTTTGATCGCGTCGGTGTATTGCTCGGCTTTGGACGTGCCTTCGTCAAACGGGATGGTCGGCGCCGCATCCGGTTTGATGAAGGCATAAATCAGCACATAGGCAATATAGAGCCCGACCAACACGGCACCGGGCCCGACCGCCGCTTTGAATAAATCACCGACCGGAATGCCCAAAACGTCGCCGAGAATAATTAAGATGATCGACGGCGGGATGATCTGGCCCAGCGTGCCCGAAGCGCAGATGGTGCCGCAACACAGTGCCTTGTCGTAGCGGTATTTGAGCATCACGGGCAGGGAGATCAATCCCATCGCCACCACGCTGGCGCCGACCACGCCGGTGGAGGCGGCGAGCAAGGCGCCCACCAGAATGGTCGAGATCGCAAGCCCGCC
>DOIU01000261.1:0-1553 GCA_003511825.1 Gammaproteobacteria bacterium
TCGTAGCCAGGTACTCTATCCAACTGAGCTACGGGTGCGCTGAAGGGCAGCATTATGCTGATAGCCCTACCCTCAGTCAAGAACAATCTACTACCAATTCGGCGCCCGTCCACACCCGGGAGATGTGGACACGCCGAATTGATGCCGAAATGCCTCGCCAAACCCTAGGACACGGGGTTCAACAGCATTCGGAGGCTGACGCGGGGGCGCAATACAATCTCGCCGTCTTGATGCAAAACGACCACTCCTATCCAGGTATGCCGCACCTGCCCGTTACTTACATCCGCACGGGGAGTCGGATACCGCGTGATACGCACAGGCGTCCAAAGAACACGGCGCTTCCACCCCGCCCCTCCGGTAACAGAAGCTGGCCACGACTCAAAGTAACAGATGATATCGACCAGTGCGTCTAAGGAAATGGCTGACATATCCACCACAGACGGCACTGCATCTGCCGTGACATAGCGGGCATATCGCGTTGTCGATACCCTTGGCTGAGGCTGTACGACGGCGATTCGCTGGCGTATTTTTTCAAGGGCGTCAATCACACACAAACGACCAAGATCCCCTTCAATGGTCTTATCGAGATACACCTTGCTCTTGCGCAAGGGTCGGGGTGTTGCGATTTGACTCACAATCGGCCCGGCATCCACCCGACTATCAAGATAGTGCACAGTCACCCCCACCGTTGGCTCTTGGTCATGCACCTGCCAAAACATCGGATCCGCGCCCCGGTACCGCGGTAGCAGCGATGGATGGAGATTGATAGCGCCGAAGCTCAAGTCTTCGAGCACAGCCAGGGGAATAGTCGGGCAACACGACGTGACCGCCAGTCCCGCCTGCCAATCCAGCAAGATGTGCTTGATGTCACTGGCATTGCTTTTCACCACGCGGGCATAACGCAAACGGCGTTTCTTGCAATAGTCCTCCAAACTGAGATAAGGCTTTTGCCCACGCAGAAACCGGTATGCACGGAAAGCAAGCGCTTTTAGTCCAACAAACGACCGCTTGTCAGTCGCGGAGTAGTCGATGATGCCAACTGGGTTGTTTGGCAACGTATGGAAACGAGGCACGAGCGGGCTCAGCCCGTCCGTAATCAGTACGATATTCATGGTTATCAATCATCAATCGAAGTCGTCGGCCCATTCCGGAGCCGAGTCACCTGAGACAGCGGACATCTGTTTTGCGCACACACAGTGATGCGCCTCGCTCATAAACGAGCGATCGTGGCAATCAGAGTCCGGACACAATCCAATTGCTGAGCCCCCTCAGAGCGCAGCAAGGGTCGATTGATTTAAAGGATTGGAGGGCGGAAAAGCTCGACGTGGTATTGCGGGAGTTTGGCATTCATCCATACACCCTTTTCCGCTATTGGTGTGCGCTGAGGCGGCCCTAAGTCCGAGAACCCCGGCACCATGTGTTCAGCGACCAAGACACGATCAGAATGAATGTGTGAGTGGTCTGACTCGCCTGTCAGATCCGGATGATTAATGGGGTAATGGCCTGGTGACAAATGTTCAGAAAAGTCATGATGGTCATGGTCATGGTCATGG
>DOIU01000261.1:1896-4138 GCA_003511825.1 Gammaproteobacteria bacterium
CATGGTCATGGTCATGGTCATGCGCGTGTTCGCGATCATGCGACTGCGTCAGATGTACAACAAAATCCGCATGATCACTGACGCCCGGCAACACCTGCAACCACTGCCCAGCTTGTACGGCGATAAACATTGCAACACAAATGCTGATTATTCGGCGACCATGCGCCTGCTTACAAACGACCATCACATCCATCAATAGCAGTATGACAGAAACCCAAACCGAAAGGGCCAAGTTGCGGCGCCTACTCTGACATGCGCGCGTGGGGTAAATCAAGACAGGCACTGACGCTATCCACCAATCATCGGATTCCGTTCAGCGCCAAGCGGTCACCGTTACAACTGCTGTCGGCGCCCGATATTGCCAGCAGCTCGGTTTACTCTGCACGCAGCTAACGCCCGTCATCGGCGTCGTACGTCATACTGAACACAGCCCTTTGTGCGCACGCCCCAGAGAGTTTACAATTATCTACACGCATCCAGGCGTCGCTGAAGACCGATCCATTAATATAAAAAACATAAGCTTACGAGTATTAAGCGCTCTTTAGATCAACCCACTACCGCCTGGCCGCTCATTATAGGCAACACTCAAGGCCATTGCTTGGCGTACTGAGCGTGTCAAACGAATTTCGTTTCGATATACTTTCGTATACAAGAGAAACGCGAAAGATGCGGCGTTCAAGCAGTCATCTGATCCACGGTTAAGTTGTCGACTGGTTCAATGAAGTCACGCACACCTGCATAGTCATGCAGCCAACGAAGCACAGGCTCGTTGTTTACCGACACCGCCACGGGGTTTTTGGATCATATGACACAAACACACGGTACTGACCCGCAATGAGTCGCACAGGGTCATTCGAGCCGCCCGTAAACAGGGCCCTCACCAATGCGCTTAAACTGGCTGTTTTTGCAAAATCTACCTCACGACTGTCACGGTGGGCTCAAGACGCCGGACATGATTGCCGCGCATTTCATACCCTTGAGTCACTGCAGAAGGTCTGCCGATTTGTCACGTTCGATGCCATATTGCTCGACGTTCGTGAATCAGAAGCCGGTTACTGCCTGGATCGTCTCGAAGACACCTGTCACGCGTGCAATTATGAGCAGACCATTGTCGTTGTCGCGCCCTGCCGATCCGAGTACTGTATCGTTGAAGCACTGGACGCGGGTGCTGCAGACTTTATCGCCAAACCAATCACTCGCATCGAATTTCTCGCGCGCTTGCGCACGCTGAAATACAAGCCGGTCAAGTCCAGCACACTCCAGGAATACCCGCCGTTTCGGTTTGATTTAGCAGCGCGACAGCTATTCATTAACGACGTACATGTCGAACTGACCACCCGTGAATTCAGTCTGGCGCTGTACCTTTTTCAGAATGCCGGTAAAACCGTGTTGCGCAAAAAAATCCTGGCTGATATCTGGGATATTTCCAGCAATATTGATACACGCCGCGTGGACACCTACATTAGCCGCATCCGCTCCAAACTCAATCTCACGCCCAAGGGCGCAGGTTGGGTGATCAATTCGATCTACCAGAAGGGTTATATCCTGGAAAAAAAGTCCGTTCCCGTGACTAACGGCGTCAGCGAGAGCCTGACGCGGTCTTACGTTGATCTTGAAATGGCCTGAGCGTCACGCCTAGTGTCGTGTAACGGCACTAGAATCCCATCGCGGACGAAGTACTGTTACGCGGATCTGCAGCACCATAAAATTTGCCGTCACGTATCAAGACGCTCTGGATCGCCCCCATCGCCGACTTCTGAACCACATCACGCCCCATACCTTCGAGTAGGCGGCGCGTGTCGAGGCTAATGCCTTGCTCTATACGCAACTCGTCGGGCAACCACTGATGATGCACACGGGGCGCATTGACCGCACTTTGAATGTTCATGTCGTGATCAATGACATTCAATAAGACTTGCAAGGTCGTGGTGATGATGCGCGAACCTCCAGGACTGCCCGTCACCAAAAAGTTCCGGCCAGACTTCTTGACGATGGTCGGCGACATGGAACTCAGCATACGCTTGCCTGGCTCAATTTTGTTGGCGACGCCGCCAATCAGGCCGTAAGCATTGGGTACGCCGGGTTTGGCGCTGAAGTCGTCCATTTCGTTGTTGAGCAAGAAGCCGGCACCCGGCACCACGATCCCCGAGCCGTAACTGAAGTTGATCGTGTACGTGTTTGAAACCGCGTTACCCTGCCCGTCGACCACCGAGAAATGCGTGGTCTCATGGCTCTCCAGATC
>DOIU01000486.1 GCA_003511825.1 Gammaproteobacteria bacterium
TGCCCGTGGGGTACCACAGGGTATGCAAAAGCCACCACATACACCCCCTCATCGAGCATGGCAGCCGCGAACCTCTGCGCCAGCACCGCGTCACCCAACAGCACCGGAATGATGGCGTGCTCCCCCGGCACGAGACGAAAGCCGGCTCGGGTTAACCCTTGGCGGAAGAACGCTGCGTTGTCCGCAATGGTCGCGCGTGCCGCGTCGCCATCGCGCACCAGTGCCAACGCTTTGAGTGTCGCTGCAACCACAGCTGGGGGCAAGGCATTGGAAAACAAATAGGGGCGTGCCCGTTGACGCAACATGTCCACCAACGGCGCCGGGCCCGCGATATAGCCACCCGCCGCGCCCCCCAACGCTTTGCCAAACGTACCAGAGAGCAAATCAACGCGCGATTTGAGGCCGAAATGTGCCGGCGTGCCGCTGCCATCGGGGCCGACAAACCCGACCGCATGGCTGTCGTCAATCATGAGTAAGGCATCGTGGCGCTCGGCCAGGGCGACCAATTGCGGCACATTCGCGATGCAGCCATCCATGGAAAACACGCCATCGCTCACGATGACTCGGTAGCGCGCATCTCGCGCCTGTTGCAGACAGTGCTCTAGGGCCTCCATATCGTTGTTCGGATAACGCAGTCGCTGCGCTTTGCACAAGCGTATGCCGTCGATGATGGAGGCGTGATTCAGGGCGTCAGAAATGATTGCGTCTTCCTTGCCCAGCAAGGCCTCGAAGATCGCCGCATTGGCGTCAAAGCAAGACGCAAACAATATCGCCGACTCGGTCCCGAGAAAGGCGGCCAGCGCCTCCTCCAGCTCACGATGCAACGTTTGCGTACCGCAGATGAAACGCACCGACGCCATACCCAAGCCCAGGGTGTCGAGCGCCTGCTGAGCGGCGTTGATCAGCGCGGGGTGATCGGCCAACCCAAGGTAATTGTTCGCGCAAAGGTTCAAGACCTGTCGTGAGCCTCCTGTCGCATCCGTTGACAAATCAACGTGCGCCCGTTGCGGCGATACCAGCAGTTGCTCGGTTTTGCGCAAGCCTTGCGTCTGCAACTCCTCCAGTGTCTGTATCGCGTCCGTTACCAGTAATTTTGACATGTCCCCTCCTTTCAAGCGTCTACGCTCGGCAATATACGGTAAGGCCCGCTAAGGTGCCAACGGACAAGTATTCGGCAGTGGCGAGCAGATGGTTTATCATTCGCCCCGGTATCCAACACTGCCCGGCATTACCCGAGCCCTGGGCGCAAGAGAGCGAGTCACATCATGAAATATGTCAGCACGCGAGGCACCGCCAGAGGCGACGACTTCGCATCGGTTCTACTGTCTGGATTAGCACCTGACGGCGGATTGTTCATTCCCGAGCGCCTGGAACCCTTTACGCCTGATGAACTCGCCGCTTACCGCGACCTGGATTACGCCGGCGTTGCCAAACGCATCCTGACCCATTTTGCCGGCGACAGTCTGCCGACAGCGTTAATTGACGGTGCTGTAGATAGCGCCTTATCGCGCTTTCATCACGCAGCGATCGCGCCGCATCTGCAATTGGACGAAAACACCTGGCTGCTGGAGCTCTACCACGGCCCAACATTCGCGTTTAAAGACTATGCCTTGCAAATTGTCGGCGAACTGATTGACCGACAACTGGCCGCCGAGGGCCGCCGCGCGACGATTATCTGCGCCACCTCAGGTGATACCGGTGCGGCAGCAGCAGCGGCATTTGCGGGCCGAGAGAATGTCGATGTCGTTGTGCTGCACCCCTTGGGCCGGGTCTCGGATGTGCAGCGCCGACAAATGACCACCCTGCCCGACGCCAACGTCCGCAACTTTGCTGTTCGCGGCGATTTTGACACCTGCCAGGCCATGGTGAAAACCCTGTTCCTCGACCCGAAGTCCGCCCCACTGAACTTTACCGCAGTCAACTCCATCAATTGGGCACGCATTATTTGCCAGACCGTTTACTACGTGTGGTCGAGCCTCAAGCTCAACAGCGCCGGCCCGGTGAATTACGTGATCCCCACGGGCAATTTCGGCAATATCCTCGCTGCAGATATCGCGCGTATTCTCTGCTTCCCGGTCGGTCAATTGATGTTATCGTCAAACGAAAACGACGTCTTACCACGCTTTTTTGACAGCGGCGCGATGGAATGCCGCGATACCGTTGAGACGCTGTCCCCCAGCATGGACATCCAGCTCTCCAGCAATTTTGAACGCGCGCTGTGGATGGCCCTGGATCAAGACGCCGCTGCCGTCAGTGCCCTGCAAGCCAAGCTCGCGGAATCGGGCCAGTACCACCTGATGGACGCTGGACTGACAAAGCTACGCAAGCGCTTCAGTGCCTTGGCTTGTCAACGCGACCAGGCATTGTCGGAGATGCGCCGCGTGCAAGCGGTCTCGGGCCAAGTCTTGTGCCCACACACGGCCACAGCCTCTTTCGCCGCCCAGCAAACAGGTTTCGAAGGCACCACAGTGGTGGTCGGCACCGCGCATCCGGCTAAATTCACACAGGCCGTGGAGCAAGCCTTGGGACAACCGGCAGCCATGCCGGCACTGCTCGCGCCTGTGCTCAACGCACCGGAACGCTTCGAGACCATTGATGCCGACACAGACGCACTGCGAGACCACCTTCTCGACCTCTGATTTGCACGCACCCAAATAGCGCAGCGTGCGGCGCATCGCACGCTGTAACACAAACGTCATCTGCCTACAGTAGTCTCCGCTTAGCCGCTCTGGCTGTCGCGCTGGAGCCGCAACCATTTTCACGACTTCTGTAGGACCCTTACATGAAATGCAATCTGAAACTGGCGCCTTTGGCGCTTGGCGTCGCCCTGTGCCTGGGACTTGTCGCCTGCAGCGATGACGACGACAACGACTCAACGCCCTCACCTACACCCACGCCAGAAAATGGCGCAGCAACACCGAGTTACTTCAATCGCATAGCGAACTTTGCGGTGTGCAGCCAGATCGAACCCACATGTAACACCGACGAAGAAACCTCTGCTGAGATCGTTGCCGCCAGCCAGGACGGCATGACGCTGATCTACACAGACAGCCCGCTGGAGCAAGTGGGATTTGTTGATATCACGGACCCGACCGCACCCACAGGACTGGGCACGCTCGCACTCACGGGTGAACCGACATCCGTTGCCGTGCAAGGTGACTACGCGCTTGTCGCGATCAACACCTCCGCCGACTTCGTCAATGTTAGCGGCGAGCTGGTGGTCATTGATATTGCAAGCCGTAGCGTCATCACCACCCTCGACCTGGGCGGCCAACCTGACTCCATAGCTGTCAGCCCCGATGGTGCTTATGCCGCCGTCGTGATTGAAAATGAGCGCGACGAAGACCTTGGCGAAGGCGAACCCCCACAAGCACCCGCCGGCGAATTCATCATACTCTCGCTCTCGGGTGAGCCCGCATCCTGGACACAACAACGCGTGGACATGACCGGGATTGCCACCTTGTTCCCCAACGATCCGGAGCCTGAGTACGTCGATATCAATGCCGATAATATCGCTGTGGTGACCTTGCAAGAGAACAATCACATTATCCTGGTTGACTTGAGTACGGGCGATATCGTCAATCACTTCAGCGCGGGTACCGTCTCTCTGGATAACATTGATGCCAGCGAATCAAAACCTGCCATCATCGCGCAAAACGAATCTCTCAGCGACATTCCGCGTGAGCCTGACGGCGTCAGCTGGATTTCGACCACGCAATTCGCCACCGCCGATGAAGGCGACTTATTTGGCGGTAGCCGAGGCTTCACAATCTTTGATACCGACGGCAATGTGGTGTTTGCTGCGGGCAACAGCCTGGAACATCAAACTGCAAGACTGGGACACTACCCGGACAAGCGTTCAGAAAACAAAGGTAATGAACCCGAAAACGTTGAGTATGGAAGCTTTGATAATAATCCAACACTGATCGTCGCTTCTGAGCGCTCGAGCTTGCTGTTCGTGTACGACGTAACAACACCTTCAGCACCGACCTACAGGCAAACGCTGGCGGCGGGTGCCGGCCCGGAAGGCGTCTTGGCGATTCCATCACGAAATCTGCTGATCGCCGCGAGCGAAGAAGACAATCGTGGGGATAAAATCCGCGCGGTCTTGGGCATCTACACCTACGGCAACGCATCTGCCGACTATCCGCTGATTGAATCAGCCGACAGCAATGGCGTACCGCTGCCTTGGGGCGCACTGTCGGGGTTGGCCGCAAACGCGACCGACAACAACACGCTCTACAGCGTGCACGACAGCTTCTATCAGCAGAGCCGTATTTACGATATTAACGTTGCCAACACCCCCGCCAAAATCGAAAAAGCTACACCAGTGACTGACAGCAACGATGTGCTTGCCACACTCAGTGTCACTGACATTGCCGACACCACCCTGCCCGCTCATGCAGCCGAGCGACGCGACGTGTTTGACAGTCTCGATTTGCAAGCCCTGATCAACGCAGACAAAACGGTCAACCTCGATCTGGAGGGTATAGCGGTTGCCTCAGACGGGGGGTTTTGGCTGGTCTCTGAAGGCAAAGGCACCGTCGGTGAGCATGGCGACGACAGCGATGCTGATGACAATGGCCGCCCTGTCGAGAGCGCAAAGTTGCTGATCAGTACGGATGCGGGTGGTGTCATTACCCATGAGGTG
>DOIU01000336.1:0-1655 GCA_003511825.1 Gammaproteobacteria bacterium
TCAATGGGGTCCACTTCACTGACATGGATTGCAGCGGCAACCTCCTCTAATGAGGGCTGATCTTTAAAATGATCGCTAATATAGGCGATCGCTCTTTCAATGCGTTGGTAGTTAGTGCGTTGCTGATCAGACATGCTATCTCTTGACAGTGTTACGTGGCGTCGCGACTTTTGCCCATGGAATCACCCTTCTCGTTGATACCATCATGTTTTACAAATGGACACTCCCCCGTCAACGAGCATTGCCGTTCCGGTGGTAAAGCTGGCGTGATCAGAAGCGAGATAGAGAACAGATTGGGCAATTTCTTCGGGTGTTGAACGGCGTTTTAAAGCATGCATATGTTCAACATACTCCACAATCTCAGGCGTATCTCCAAACTCTTTTGCCATAGGGGTATCAACCGCACCTGGCAAGATTGCATTCACACGAATACCTAATGTCCCATATTCAGCAGCCAAGGCTTTCGTCAAACCAACCAGACCGACTTTCGCGGCAGCGTAAGCTGCCATTTGCGGCATGCCCGCAGTACTGCCCACAAATGATGATGTAAAGATGACAGACCCCCCCTTTTTTAGCATTGCTGGAATTTGGTGCTTCGCGCCCAAAAAGCCACTGGTCAGATTGGTGATCATCTCATGATCCCATTCATTGGTGGGTTTCTCATGCGTCGCCACGCTGCGTCCTGATGTACCTGCATTATTGAACCCTATATCCAAGCCTCCGAACTCATCCACTGCCAGATCAACAAGGGCCTTGGCATAGTCTTCGGATGTGACGTCCCCGGCGAGTAGCTTTGCCTGCCCACCACCAGCAACGATTTCCTTGACCAAGGATTGCAGCGCATTTTCTCTGCATGCACCCACAATAACGCAAGCCCCCTCACGGGCAAACAACTTGGCTGTAGCACGACCAATACCCGAGCTTGCACCAGTAACAATGGCGACCTTATCAGAGAGTGTGTTCATAAACTGCCGTCCTTTCTTGATGTTGAGATTCCGTGGTGATGCTACAGGCGACCGAAACCACCAGCGATCCGTTTCTTGCGGAATAAGAGGTATGCAGCTTATTGACTGTCTATTCGCACATGCAACAAGTTCGGCTTATCCAGGGCATGCCCACACCGAATTCGGACGTGTGCGCAAAAGCGCAATCAGGATTTACGAAGGGGTGACAGATCACTTTCAACGGCCGCTTTGATATCGGCCAGGTCTCGCTTGATCGCCTTGTACGTGGCACGTTTGAACAGCATCCCCATCAGCACGGCCATGATCCGCGTGCCCCACGATTGCGCTTCCCCGGCAATTCCCATGCGCAGCCGTGTGCCCTCGCCTTCTTCTCGCAAGCGCAAGGACGAACGATAGATCATGCCATGGCTTTCAGCGCGCGTGTCGTAGAAGTCGGGCGCTGAGGCATGCGTAATCCACATCACCTCCGTCGCGGTCTTGCCAAACAAGGTGCGGGTCTCGCGCCATTTCAGCCCGACCAGCCCTGCTTCCGGACGCTCCAGAACCTCAATCTCTTCAACGGCAGATAGCATGTCCGCCGCGCGATCAATGTCAGTGATATGCTGCCAAACCTGATCACGAGAGGCATTTATGTGGATGGAGGTATTGATCTTCATCAGAGGCCCTATAGCGATGACATTGACTGCGACA
>DOIU01000336.1:1994-4894 GCA_003511825.1 Gammaproteobacteria bacterium
GCGACACGCCGTACCGGCAGTATAAACCCGAGCCCTCCTCTGTGCGACCCCATAAAAAAGGGAGGTGATCAGTCACCTCCCAAAGGTTACAGGTCTATATCAGACCCACTGGGCATTACTGCTGCTGACACGCAGCAACGGGCTTACCTGCGGCAAGCTCAAGGGCTTGTGCTTCATGACATTCCATGCGCGCGTAAGGGCTGGGGCGGTCACTGGCCACTTCAAACACAAAGCTCTCTTGGTACTGTTTACCGTAGGCATCCGTGGTCTTCACCGTGGCGGTATGAATGCCGCGCGCCAAGTCTGTCGGCAGATCGACTTGCCACAGGTGGTTGGAACGCGTCGTCAACAGCCACTCAGGCATGGGTTGTGGATGCGTGGGGCCAAACTTGGCATCACCTTGGAAGAGCTCAAAGCCTTGGGCACGCTCGTCACCGGACTCACTGATGGCGGCAAAGCGATAGACGTACATCTGACGCTCAAGTGCGTAAGGGTCGAGCACAAAGTTAGTCTTTTCGCCCTCGCCTTCCTGCGTACGCGTCATTTCCATGGGCTCGCGATCATCAATGGTCACCCACACTTGGGAATCACGTGAACCGTTCCAGACGTTCGCCATCAGGTAACTGCCACCGGCCATATCGGCATCGGTAACGATGCGCGTATCCGGCAAGTCGTGGTTATTGAGCGGCGGTACGTCAGAGCGCGTTGCCGGATCGGACTGAATCCACGCGAGCATGGTGTCAAACCAGTTCATGAAGGTCGGCGACAAGATCGAGACACCGATTTGCTTCTCGCTCGGCATACCGGCCGCCTTAAAGCGCTCGGTGTAGCTATTGCCGTCAAAGTCAAAGACGAAGTAACCGCGCGGCGCACCCAGTCGCTGATACGCCTCTGGAACACCTTCGTTGTCAAAGTCGCCCGTCCACCACGAACCTGCACCCGCACCGGTGATGATTTGTGGAATCGGCGTCGGGCCCGAGCCATTCGCTTCTTCCCAACCCGAGTAGTACTCACCCGGCCTGAAATGCTCGATGGTGTGCGTGTGTCCGCTCAGCAGCAACGCCTTGCGACCGTCGAGGATTTCATACAACTCTGTGACGTTGTCAGTCTGGTGCTTGGTGGCTTCCATGTCCACGTAAGACACAGGTGGGATGTGCATGCTGACGACGACCAGTTTGTCTTCATCGGTGTGGTTCAGGTCATTGATCAACCAAGTCATTTGCGTGTCGGAAATCACGCCGTTATAGGTGGGTTGATCCTCCGGGTTATCACAGAAGGCGTGTTTGCCGTCTGTGTTGTCCTCGGGTGTGCAGGGGTATTTGACGTTATCCAACACGACGAAGTGTACTTCACCGATATCAAACGAGTAATAGGTGGGCCCCCATTCGCGCTTGAACGTGTCAAACGAATGCCTATCGTCAGTCGCGTCGAAGTCCAGATCGTGGTTGCCGGCAACGTAGTACTGAGGGGCATCGGCAACCGACAAGATGCGTTTGAAGCGAGGAAATAAGCCAAGATCATCCCCCATCACATCGCCTTCCACCATGACAAACGCCAAGTCGTCGATTGCCGAGAATTCCTTGGCGAGCGAGTCGCGCACGTAGCTGACTTCTTGGTTACTGTAGGGCTGGGTATCACCGATGATGACCGCTTGAAACTGCTCGCGGTATTCGCCTTTGATCAAACCGAAGTCGATACGCTCCGGCAAATCTCCCGTCGGCGCCAATCCACCAAAGCGCAAGGCGGGTGAGCCTTCCGGCAGATGGTGGTAGTAAAACTTAGGTACATTGTCGTGATCGACAGGGACATCGTAACCGGCAGGCTTCGTCAGGAACACAGACATCCCGACTTCAGCGGGCAACAGCGCCATGCCGTCTTTTTCGGTGCGCACGACGTCGCGACCGTTAGAGACAGCAACACCGGCAAGCGGTGCTTCATCCGCATCATGCTTGCCATTGTGGTTGGCATCTTCGTAGACCATGACGCGGAAATAGTCGCGACTTTTGTTGGCCAGCAATGTGCGGTTTTGGTGGTCTTTTTGAGTGGCAAGCCAATCCGCGTCTACGCGGTACTGCGTGTTCGCCAGGCTTTGCCCGGGCAAACCCGCAGCGACGGCTGTCACCGCCATAGTGAGAAACAGTTCGGTTTTGTTCATTGAATCCTCGCAGCAATATAACCATCAGGAAGAGATAACAGACATGGTGCGAGGCATAGGCTAGGCGTGACAAATGACCGGAGGGTTACCTCAAGATGAAGTATTTTTGTCAAAACAGGGCAATAATTATTACAAGCTGCTACCAACCCTTTCAAAGAACCAATAGCTCGAAATGACCAACACAACGAGGGCATTGGCGGAGACTAACACCCAGCCTTTGGACAGGCGTTGCACGAGCAAGAGTACGGGGAAAAGCGCCACGATCAACAACAACTGTCCGGCTTCGACGCCAAGGTTAAACAACAACAGTGCACCCACGCGCTCTTCACCCAAGCCCATCTCGCGCAGGATGTACGAGAACCCAAACCCGTGGATCAGCCCAAACGCAAAGGTAATCATGAGCCGATGGCGATTGGCTTCCTTAAGCGTCTTCACCCAATCGGTCGAGTGCCTGACACCCGCGACCGCATAGAGCGTCATCAAACAGACAAACACAATGGATAAGGCAATAGCCGGTTCAGTGAGAGACACCGGCAAGGTGACCACATCCAGCACGGACAAAGACAGCGTAATGGAATGCGCGACCGTAAACGATGTCACCAAAGCAGCGAGTTTTGACAAGGTTGCCGGCAGCAGTACCAGGGCCGCAATGAACAGCACGTGATCAATACCGCCCAAAATGTGTTCCAACCCCAACTGGAAGTAGGCCGAGGTCAAGCTCGCGAAAAAGCCTTGGCTGCAGTCA
>DOIU01000485.1 GCA_003511825.1 Gammaproteobacteria bacterium
CGCACATCGGCGAGCAAGGCCGAGGGTTTGCCCCCGTGGCCGATGTAGTGCGCAATCTTGCGGGCCGCAGTGCTCAGGCCGCCAGTGAGATCAAAGACTTGATCGAAGACAGCGTCGCGAAAGTCGAAGTGGGTGTCAAGCTGGTCAACGAGACCGGAACAACCCCGGAAGAAATCCGCAGCGGTGTGTCTGAGGTGGAGCAAACCATCGCGCACATCGTGCACGCAGGCTCGGAACAAGCCGGGGGCATCGAACAGGTGAACCGCAGCATTGTCGGCATGGACGAAGTCACCCAAAAGAATGCCGCGCTCTCTCATGAAACCTCGAACGCAGCGGCAGCCATGCGCACCAACGCCCAAGAGGTGCGTAACCTCGTGAGCTTCTTCCGAATCGGCGCCAAGCAGCCTGATCACATGTCTCGCGCCGCCTAAAGCGCCTTGGGCGGCGAGCGTGCCGCCCAAGCCTGACGCGTTTATTGGCCCGTTAACTGTTCGAAGGCGGCCTCAATAACCAGATCTTCGCCTGCCAGGCGCTGCGTGCGGGTGAAGGTGGGGACTTCAATGTCAACAGGCACCCCTGGACCTTCAAACCAATCGCCCTCAGCACTCAGGTAGTATTCATTCGACAAACTGAACGTGAAGTCGTTGGGTAAGGCTCGGGTCAACATATCTGAGAAGGCACCCTGGGTGGCTTCACCCATCAGTGTCACGTGAGGCAGCGTGCGCATGATGAGGGTGAATACCTCTGCCGCACTGACGGTACTGGCGCTGGTTAACAGCGCAATGGGCCCTGTGTAGCTGCCAGATTCCGCTGGATCAAGCGTGACGTCGACCAAGGCGGTTCTGCTGTTGCCCGCGCGCGCTTGCTTGCTGTAGACGTGGCGTGTGGTATCGAGAAAACGCTGAGCAATGGCCATGCTGATAAAGTCGTTACCGCCATTGTTACTTCGTATATCGATAATCAGCCCTGAAGCCGTACGAATATCCGCCATGGCCGCATCCAGTCCAGCGTTGAGCGCCACGAGGTTCGCGGCGTGATCCTCGCTGTCGTCATGAAACCCCATCATGTCGCGGATGTTGAGGTAAGCGATGTCGTTGACCGTGAACCACATCAGGCGGTCATTCGCTGCGGTCTTGATGGCGGATCCAGTATTGGCATACTGTTGAATGATGCTCTCATAGAGCGCGAGTTGATCGGCAGCGTACTGTCCAAACCTGTCCACATGCGCCGCCGGGATCGGCAGGCTAATGCCGTTTTCTTCGGCGTATTCCTCTAACAGTATTTCATACTGAACGGGTTTGCCGTTCGTGGCGGCGACGCCCACGCCGGGTGCTCTGATCTGTGTGTGCCCATCGGCTAAGGGTTTTGTGATCTCGTAGTACACCTCCAGCAGCGCGAGTTCTGACGTTGCAGCGGCCGCTTGCGGCGCATAGGTCGCATACAGCGCATTCCAGTCCACATCTACCTTTTCAAAGGCGACTGAGAGCTCATCAAAGGTCTGCCAGAACAAATCAAAGTCGCGGCTGTAGTTTTGCCGATAGTCTGAATCCCCAATAACGGGCACCGGCTGCTCGCAGCTGTCCGGCAGTGCCGTCACTTTGTGATAGAGCGCTGCGGGGGCATGGAAGTCCTGGGTGCCGTATTCCACGGGAAAGCTGAACGCTTGCCCATCGTTGCTCAACGTCGCAGCCGCTTCGAACTCACTCAGCGCGATATCGTCTTCGTCACCCACCAATAGGCAATAGTCACGGGTGTATTGAAACGTCTGCATGCGATCCTGCGCAATCTGCAGCACCTCGCCGTAGGCCGCCGCCTGCCAGATGCCCTCATAGGCATGCGGTGCGGTGGGCGAACCGTCTGAATCCGAATCACTGCAGGCAGCGAGCCCGAGGGCGATGATGCCAATAAGCAATGCGTGGTTCTTCGACCGGGTGGAATGTCGATTGGCGTTGTACTCAGGCTGATTGACAATGGGCGATATCGATGGCGTAGCGACTCGGCATGGCATCGCCGCACGGGCGGAGCCGGGGGTTGATGCAGTGGCGTAAAGCGTGTTGGTCATGTGTGTTGTTCCTATCAGTGATGTCGGTACAGGGCGGCGGACGGCTTGCATCGGCAGGTCCATGAGTTCCTCTGGGGAGTTGATTCATGGGCGTCTGCTGAAGGGCGTCAGCTGCATTGGGCATGCAGTCTTGACCAAATCGAGTCGGCTGACGTCCCGATCTATAACATGGGATAAATCAGGCAGTGAGACTGTCCTAGCCTATAGGGCTGGACATGCCCAGAGGGTGCAGCAGGACGCGATGGCATGGCTTGAGTTCCTCAAAGCATGGCCTATACTGGCGCTCGACTACCGCATCTTCACCCGTCATGACATTGCAGTTATCGCTCGTCCCGATTGTCTTTTTATTGGGCGCCGGACAGGGCGCATTCCTCGCGCTGATGCTGTTCACCAGGCGCTCAGATTGCCGGGAAGCGAATGTCTACTTGGGTGCCTTGGCGCTGCTGTTCACGGTTGCGTTGATGGATTTTTTTTGCGACCTGACCGGGCTGACGACGCAGTACCCCGTTATTCAGACGGTGACATGGCCACGGGAATTTTTCTTTGGTCCGTTGCTGTATTTCTATACCCGCGAGCTGACGCAGCCGGGTGCGGCGCCGTTACAAGGGCGGCAGTGGTTACACTTCCTGCCGGGTTTCGTTCATGTCGCGCTCAGCTGGTTGATGGCATTGCTGAGTCCTGAGCGGCAAGCCGCGATTTTTCATGGTCTTGAAGGGTTGTCCGCGCCGGACCATCAGTTTGCGCGGCTATTCAATGATATCGAGCCGCCGGTGAGCATGGCACACGTCATCGTGTACCTCGTGATGGCGTTGATACGGGTGCGGCAACACCGATCCCGGGTGGCGCAACATTTTTCGTACACCGAACAGGTGAACCTCACCTGGCTGCGCAATTTGCTCGCGGGTCTGATGGTGGTGTACGTCTGCTGGCTAGTGGATGAATTCTTGAGTGAGGGCGCTGAGTGGCTAGCCGACGTGCTGGGCTTGAGCATTGTGGTGCTGATTTACGCCATGGCTTATCGGGGATTGCAGCAGCCGGCAATCTTTGGTCGTCAGCCTGTCGCGCCTGCGGCTGATACGGAGCCGGTCGCGGAGGCCGCTCCTGCGCCAAAAGCCAAATACCAGAACTCATCACTGTCGCCAGAACTCAGCGGGGCGCTACTTGCCCAGCTGCAACACCATATGCAGCAGGAAAAACCTTATCTGGATAACACGCTCTCATTGCCCGAGCTGGCAGCGTCTGTCGGCCTCTCGGTGAATCACCTCTCGCAATGCATTAACGAGCAGCTGCAACAAAACTTCTTTGACTTCGTGAACGGTTACCGTATTGAGGCAGCCAAGTCCTGTTTGCTAGACGGCGAACGTCAACGCGATACGATTCTCACGGTTGCGATGGACTCGGGTTTTAATTCCAAGTCAGCCTTCTACAGCGCCTTTAAAAAACACACCGGCATGACACCCAGCCAGTTTCGACGGCAGCATCCTTAAGGGAGTATTGCATGGCCGTGCCGAGCGCAGACGTGGCTGCTCTGCCAGAATCCTCTGAATTACGCGGCTTTGCGGTATGTGCGAGCGGCCATGTCTTGGAGCTGTAGTCTGACTGGCTCGCCCATCGCCTTAAATTGGTTGCCCAGCACTTGTTTCAGCTCATCCTCATCGTAGTGATCGATAGCATGACGAAACGCGTTCTTGGTCAGGCGTTGATTTTCCTGCTGCTTGAAAATGTCGTCCAGGTTGTCGGCAAGGATCAAGTCAGATGCGTTTTTCGCATAACGCTGCTGCCGTTCGATGTGGGTGTCGAGAAGATGGCTGACTGACGTCTTTGCCTTGAGTCCACATTTGTCAATGTCAGGGCCGTAGTTGAACGGGTCCAGGTTGCCAGCGTTGTTCGTCACGATGCAATGACCTGACTGTGTCGCGCTCTCCAACTCAACGATACCCGAAATAAACCATTGCCCAGATAATACAAGCTTAAGCCAACCGAACAGGCCAGGCCAGGGGACTTGTGGTTTATACAATGCCGCCCAGGTTGAGCCATCACGGCTGAGCATCAGGCGGGCGACGATTCGTTGCCCAATGACGGGCGTCAGCGCGACGTCCTCAAAATCCCCCAAGTCACGGAAACCCAACTGCTCCATCGAGGACTGTGTGGCTGCAGCCCACCGAAGGGCACGTGGGGGAATGTTTGCCTCAGGTACCGCCACCCAGTCAGATTTGGGGAGATTTCCCAGGTTGTAAATCGATCGCGCCACTGAAATGGCTGCCCACGTATCGTGGTCTTCGTTGGCAAGATCCTCAAGCGCTGCCTCCAGATCATCTCCCTCAAGGACTTTGTCTGCGGCTTCTTCGACGACGTCATTGACGATGTTCTCCATCGCCGTGCGTTCCGTGGCCGTTCCGAGCGATGCTGATTCGCGGATCAGTGTCGCGACAGTATGACGCTCGTTTTCTGGTCCGCCGGCATACGCATCGCGAAGCTCAAGGTAGTGGTCGCGACCCTCATAGTCAGAGGGCAGGGTCTCCAAGATCCGATCAATATCAGCGATGGCTTCATCATACCGATTGAGATTGGACAGCAATTCGGCCCTCTGTAACAGTACCGAGGCATCGACGGTGATGGCGAGCGCGGATGTGAAATCAGACACCGCGGCCTCAAGTAGCTGGCGGGAATACCGATTGCCCCATTTCCCAACGACGGTCTCTTCGGTGTCATCAGGCATCAACGCCCAGACCGAGATCATGGTGCCTCGTTCGTAATACCAATCAAATGCGTCGTCTTGGTCCGCAATGGGGATGGCGCCAGCCACCTGCATGGCCTGAGAGTATTGCCCGAGTGATCTCAGCAAATCTGCTTTTTGCAGCAAGAGGGCCTGACTATTTGAATGGGCAGCGAGACCGTCCTCCAACGCCAAGGCTGCGTACCGGTGTTCCTCCACATTCACTAACTCCCCGACATAACTGCTCCAACGCTCAGGCGTATCGCCGTGGTGATCCAGACACTGCCTAAACACATCCGCCGCTTGCTGAAACTCACCCAGTACAATCATCGCTTCAATGCGCAGCCAATCAACATCTTCATCGGGCGCACCTCTGTATTTTTTCAGTAACTTCAACGCCTTGCGATATTTTTCTCGGTAGATCAGTGCGTGTGCTTTTTCTATGAGTGACTTGTTTTTCACGGTAGGCCCCGGGATGTGTTGGCGATCGAGCGTTGGTGAGGCACTTTGGCCATGTCTATGGGTTTATCGTCATGAAGGGGGAAGTGTTGATTTGAGTCGTATCGATAATTTCACTAAAAAAGCAGTGTGATACATGACCATAGGCGCGTGCCGCCAAGACAGCAGATCCTCACATCGCGCAGTGACGACTACGAATGATTTTCATTTGCGTGCAGGGGCACGTATCATTGTCCCGTGATTTCAGGTGTTCTTAGATGAGGATACACGCATGTCTTGCGTAACGGCTTCGGAAATGATTGGTGCGCCGCAGGTGATTTAGTCGGTTATGCCCGGTGTTGTCTCGCACTTTATGGAGTTGGGGCAGGGCGTGATGGCAGCAGTGTACGCTGGCGATGGAGATCGTCACTCTCAGGCTGCCATGACCAATGATTCAAGTTATGTGTACTTTTCTACCTTACTCGCGGGGCGGGTGGAAACCCGCACGGGGCAATTCCTATTAGAGCCCAGTGTCGGCAGCGGCCATATCGGGTATCTACCCACCGACAAGTTTGAAGTAAAGGCCAGCGCCAATTTTCGCCAAGTCGAACTGATGGTGCCGCCCGATACCCTGATGGAATTGGCCGGGGACGATGCAGACTGGCTATACCATGATGTCGCGCATGGTCCCTTTTTTTATGACAGCGCGCCGGGTCAGCAAGCCTTGGAAGCGGCGGTCACGCTCTATGAGCGCATGCAACCCGGGCAGACATCGGCGTTAATGGTGAAGGCAGCGGCGCTTGAGCTGTTAGCCTGGCGTCTGGGAAATCCAAAATCCAGCAGTAAAGTGAACCGAGCGGATACGGCGGTGCCGCTGCGGGAACGTAAACAGCTACTGGTCGCCCGCGAGCTGTTATTGCACGACTTGAGCGCACCGCCAACCATTGCCGAGTTGGGCGCGTCG
>DOIU01000263.1 GCA_003511825.1 Gammaproteobacteria bacterium
CCTACCGTTGCCGACATCATTCATATGCACGAGACGCTCGAGCGACCCGAAGTGCTGGTCGGGTCAACCTACAAGCTGAAAACGCCTGAACACGTTTCCCCGCATGCGATGTATATCACGATTAACGATATCATCCTGAATGAAGGCACTGAACACGAGCTTCGCCGCCCCTTCGAAGTGTTCATCAACTCCAAAAATATGGATCATTTTCAATGGATTGTGGCACTGACGCGCATCATGTCTGCCGTGTTTCGCAAGGGCGGCGACGTGACGTTTTTGGTCGAGGAGCTGCACTCGGTATTTGATCCACGCGGCGGCTATTGGAACAAGGGCAAATTCATGCCTTCGCTGATTTCTGAGATCGGCGACGTCATCGAAACACACTTAATCAAAATCGGGATGCTGAAAGCCCCTGAACCCGATGAACATCAAAAAAAAATGATTGAAAAAAAGCGTGCAGAAATAGAAAATGCGCGCCAAGAGTCCTCTGATCAATCCGACACAGAAGCAGGCACTTTTCCCGCTAATGCTGAGCTGTGCAGAAAGTGCAATCAAAAAGCACTTATCATGATGGACGGATGCATGACCTGCCTGAGTTGCGGTGATTCTAAGTGCGGCTGACAAGCCGTGCTGGCAGGTAAAGCCACAACGAGACCTGGGCCATTGCTAGTGGACCTGGGCGCGATAATTTGACTGATACTGACCGAGGCCAACGCATGAAATGCGCAAGCTGTAATACGTCCATGCAACTGAGCAAGTCGGAGTCCTCCGGCACATCGTCCGCCGAATGGTATGAGTGTCCCTGCTGTGGGCGTTCCCGACTCAAAACCAAGCGCCGTCCAATGAGTGAATCACTCCTGCATGCCTCTTCCCCTGAGGCGTCTACTTTCCGTATCTCCGCAAAGCTAAACGCGTTCGTACACCAATAATTGCCGACAAGCCTCGCTGGGCAATCAGAGGCTTGATGCAGACATCACAGAGGTCGCGCCATCGGCTATTGCGGATGACATCAGGCCAAGACGCGCCCCGTGTTTTCGTCTATAGTGCCCCTACTTTGTGACAAAACCATGAAGTCGCATATTCCCTGATTCAATCACTGGACTTACGATGGGCCAATTACAGCTTTCTACCAAACTGATCAACCAAGTCTGCGACGTGCTCGAAGCCGCAGACGAACAAGCTTCAGACCCCGGTATCGCTTCACAATACCTCTCTGCAATCATCGGATTTTTGCTTGGGCAACAAGACATGCCCCTGCAGCAGAAGGAAGAAATTCTCGAAGAACTGTCTGCTTTCGCCATGCACGTTGTGAAAGACGTCGAGAGCCAACGTCAACAGATGGCCCCGCCGCCACCGGCCCCCGAAGACGCCTTTGGCGTCTGGAAACCCGGTTCGTCCTAGGCAAATCTCTGTCTCGACTGCACGGCCACATTGTGGCCAACACAAACCCTATTCACCAATTCAGGAGTCACCATGGCACAAGCCACTGCTCGTCATATTCTTGTTAAATCTGAAGCTGCTTGCATGGATTTAAAATCGCAAATTGAAGGCGGCGCAGACTTTGCAGAAGTCGCGTCTCAGCATTCAGAGTGCCCTTCCTGACGCCAAGGGGGAGACCTCGGCAGCTTTGGCCCAGGACAGATGGTTAAGGAATTCAACGATGTCGTCTTTACGGGTGAACTGGGCAAGATCCATGGCCCCGTCAAAACGCAGTTCGGTTATCACCTGATCGAGATCACTTCTCGCAACGACTGAATACCTCGCCGGGCGCAGCCTCTTGCGCCCGGCCTATTTTGGCTATATGAGTTTACCGGGATTCATGATGCCGTGGGGGTCAAACACGGCTTTGATGCTACGCATCAGCGCAATTTCTTCCGCAGTTCGCGAATAGTGCAAGAAGTCACGCTTCTGCAACCCAACACCGTGCTCAGCGGAGATACTCCCCTCCAGATCACGCACGACCGCAAACACCTCACGATTCACAACCTCACAACGCGCTTTAAACGCTTCGGGCGCCAAGTTCTCTGGCTTGAGGATATTCAGGTGAAGGTTACCGTCACCAATATGACCGAACCAGACCACATCAAAATCCGGATAATTGCTGTTGACCAGCGTTTCGACCGCGTGCATGAATTCAGGCACTCGCTCAACGCGTACGCTCAGATCATTTTTGTAGGGCATAAAATGCGACAGCGTTTCAGACATATTCTCACGCAAAGCCCACAAATCCGACGCCTGTTGCTGACTCTGCGCCAACACGGCATCTTCAACCCAGCCGTTCTCCGCAGCGGCCTCAAATAATCCTAAAGCGCGCTCTTCATCTTCCGTGTTTGGTGCTTCAAATTCCAGCAACGCATAATAAGCGGTATGCTCGCCAAAAGGATGCGCACGACCTGATCGCGCCAAAACGCGCTGCAAACCTTCATGACAAAAGAATTCAAATGCCGTCACCGATAAGCCTGCACGAAAATGCGAGGCCACATGCATTAATGCCTCAACGCTTGGCACACCCATCAGCATCACATTGGGGTTGCGCATGGGATCGGTTAAACGCATCTGTGCTTCAACAATTAAGCCCAAGGTTCCTTCCGCCCCGACAAACAAGTGGCGCAGATCATAGCCTGTGGCGTTTTTAACCAAACCGCGATTAAGCTGCAACACCTCGCCTTTTCCGGTGACGACGGTCAGACCGGCGACCCAATCTCGCGTCATACCGTAGCGAATGACCTTGATACCGCCGGCATTTGTCGCAATATTGCCACCAATTTGACTGGAGCCACTGGAGGCGAAATCAACCGGATAGTACAAGCCTTGACCCAGCGCAAAACGCTGTAAATCCTCGGTTATGACGCCCGGCTCACAACTGACCACGCGATCAACGGCACTGAAGTGGCCAATCCGATTCATGCGGTCAAAGGCGACGACCACCTCTCTGGCCGTTGCTGTCGCACCGCCGCTCAATCCGGTTCGCCCCCCGGAAGGCACCAACGGACACGCATGCTTGATCGCCACATGCACAAGCTGTTGCACTTGCTCGACGCTGCGCGGGAAGATCACGGCCTGTGCTTGCGGTTCGTAATAACGATTATGGTCTTGCGCAAAGGGCGCCATCGCTTGTCTATCACCAACGATGAGATCGTCACCCACTATCGTGCGCAGATCTGCCACGAGCGTTGATGTCACCATCGCCTTGCCCGCCTCGCAAGCATCACCTGCGACCACGTTAATGATGATTTTTTTTCTTCCATATCGTAGAGTTACACCACTTATTAATAATTTACTTTATAAATCGTCTATAGTACTTACGACGTACGCATGATTTTCCAACCGAAGCCGCTCTGAGACGGATGTTCGGAAGCAATAAGCACCCGCTGCATCGACAGCATAATACAATCCACGCAGGCAATGGCTGAACGCGACAATAATCCCGCTGAATCTGGTTCTCACACCACGCAAGCACTCGCGGATACGCCGCGCTGGCAAAAACCGCACACGTGGCCCGAGCTGGTCGGACTGCTACTGATCGCCGGCATTGCGATGTTTGTGATTCTCTCAATCCAAAGCATCGCCTCTGACCTCGACAGCTTTGACCGCACAGCCAGCGCTCAAAACACCATTCAGCTCGAGCGCTTGCAGTTACGCCTGACATCCGTGCGCAAAATCATGCAATTGGGCATGATCAACAATGAACCCAGCACCTTGTCGGTGGCGCACAATGAAGTCCGCACATTACAACAACAACTCGACAAACTGCTACCTGAAAAATTCCTGGTCGCGCAAACGGCTAATATCCAAGCGTCGCTGGTGCTGTTACGCGATAAGATCACCCAAGAACTCATCCAAGTAGAGAGCTTGCTACGCACCGGTGCCAACGGCTTCGCCAAAGATTCAGCACCCGTCTTGCGCCTGATTGTAAGGAAGCTGGATACGCTGAGCGACCAAACCCAACAGGCGATTCGCCAGACCGCGCTCAAGCAATCCGAGAACGCACAAGCTCAACACAAGCTGCTGAAAGACTTTAGCGAATACAGCACGTTGTTTCTGACCATCTTTGGTTTGTTTGCCGCAGGCCTTCTGGGACTCGCGCTCTACCAGAGGCAGCTGTTTCACGCCCAACTCAATGCCAACCAACAAGCGGATATGCAAACACGCCGCTTACACGACACCATTGAAGGATTTTCAACCGCCTGCGCGCTCTACGACGAGCAAGGCTTGTTGCAAGTTTACAACACAGCTTTAGCGCAACTGGTCCCCGACATTTCGCAGCGCATCGCGCAGCCGCTGGACGCGAACGCAGTGTTGTCGCTACTCGCACATGGACCAGAGACGCATGGGAACGACCTGAGCGTCTCCCCCGACCGTCTCGACCAGGAAGCATGCGACGAGGGCTACACACTGACGGATTACCAGGGCAGGCAACTGCAGATCAGAGAGCGTCCAGCGCATGATGGTGGCATGATCGTGGTTTACCGGGATGTGAGCTATATCCACCATGCGGAATCGCGCCTGAAATACCTCGATAGCCACGACAAACTGACCCAGCTCCCGAACCGCAATCGCTTTCTCGAGGACCTGGCGACAGCCATTGATTCTGCGGGCAAGCGCGAACGCATTGCCGTCGTTATCTTTGATGTTCACAACTTTCGCGACGTCAACGAAACCTACGGACACACCATGGGTGACAATGTGTTGCGGAACATTGCGAGCACCATCCAAAATGGATTGCTGCCGCACAAGTACGCCGCCCGTATCGGTGGTGACGAATTTGCCTCCATTATCAACGATGCCAAAGATCACGCGAGCGTCTATCGACTCGTGCGCCGGACACTGAAACAATTGTGCACCGGATATTGTATTGACAACATCGACATACCGATTCAGGCCAGCGTCGGCATCGCCTATTACCCGCACCACGGTCGCACCGTCACCGGCCTGGTGAGCAACGCCGATGCCGCCAGCGTTCACGCGCGCGAAAATGCATACACAAAACCCGGCGTGTACAACAACAAGTTAAAGCATCGTACCGAGCGACGCCGGCAAATCGAACGCCATATGCACGCCGCCATCGATCACAACGAATTGCGTGTGCAGTACCAGCCACAAATAGATGTGCGCAGCGGCATGACCACCGGCATGGAAGCATTACTGCGCTGGAATAACCGCCAGCTCGGCGAGATCAGTCCCGCCGAGTTTATTCCGTTGGCTGAAGACAACGGCATGATCATGGAGCTGGGCGAGTGGGTCCTCAAGCGATCAATCAATGACTATCAGCAGTTGGCACGCTACGGCATGTCACCTGGCGTATTGTCTGTGAATCTCTCACGTCGTCAGTTCAACAGCACCCATATCGCAGCCACGCTGGAAAAGGCAATTGCCGACGCGGGCCTGACACCACAGCAACTCACGCTCGAAATCACCGAAACAGCCATCATGGATGACACCAACCGCACCGCCCAGATTCTGAACGAACTGAAAGAAATGGGCGTTGGCCTGTCTATCGACGACTTTG
>DOIU01000010.1:0-217 GCA_003511825.1 Gammaproteobacteria bacterium
CTGGTGAAACAGGGCGTGGTGCAGGTGATGGAGGGTCGGCATTGCTTTGAACACCTGACCGTGGAGGAAAACCTCCTCACCGGCGCCTATACCCGTAAAGTGGGTCGGGCCAAGATCAACGAAGACCTGGATATGGTGTACAACTATTTCCCCCGATTGCGCGAACGTCGAAAAAGCCAAGCCGGGTACACGTCTGGCGGCGAACAACAAATGGTCG
>DOIU01000010.1:537-6366 GCA_003511825.1 Gammaproteobacteria bacterium
GGCGGCGAACAACAAATGGTCGCCATGGGACGTGCCATGATGGCGCGACCCAAGATGATTCTTCTTGACGAGCCTTCCATGGGGCTTGCCCCCCAATTGGTGGAAGAGATCTTTGAAATCGTCAAGAAGCTCAACGAGCAGGAAGGCGTGAGCTTTTTACTCGCGGAGCAAAACACCAACGTTGCACTCAAATATGCCAAGTACGGATATATTCTGGAGAACGGCCGCGTGGTCATGGACGGAGAAGCCGCTGGCCTGCGTGAGAACGCGGACGTGCGCGAATTCTACCTTGGCATGAGTGACAAGGGCCGCAAGAGTTTCCGTGACGTCAAACATTACCGTCGACGCAAGCGTTGGCTGGCGTAAGGCGGTATCCTCCCCTTTAACCCGTCATCGCCCAAGGATTAATGACCATGCCCGCTAGTAACGAGTTCTTTGACAGCCTCGAAACCCGTAGCCCTGAAGAACGCCATCAACAACAGATGGCACTGCTGCCCGCGCATATTCAGCATGCCAAGGAACACACTCGCGCTTACGCAGGCCTATTTGCAGATGTTGACCCGAACGGTATTTCTTCAGCAGAAGCGCTCAGCCAGTTGCCGGTCACACGCAAATCGAATCTCCACGACGCTCAGCAACAAGACAAGCCCTTCGGCGGCTATGCCAGCCAGGCACCGGGCAACTTACTGCGCGTGTTCTCCTCCCCAGGCCCAATCTACGAACCCGAGGGTGACACGGCCGACTATTGGCGAATCGCGCGCGCCCTGTATGCCGCCGGTTTTCGTGCTGGAGATTTGGTGCACAACGCTTACTCCTATCACTTCACGCCCGCCGGCGCGATGATGGAAACGGGTGCACAGCAAATCGGTGCAGGGGTATTCCCCGCCGGCACTGGGCAAACGCAATTACAAGTCGAAGCCATGGCCGATTTGCGCCCACAAGGCTACGCAGGCACCCCGTCGTTCCTGCGCATTTTGATCGAAAAAGCGGCTGAATTGTCGATAGACGTTTCCAGCCTGAGTAAAGCACTGGTCTCAGGTGAAGCACTGCCGCCCAGCCTGCGGCAACAGTTCTCTGACAACGGCATTGACACCTACCAAGCCTATGCCACGGCTGACCTTGGCCTGATTGCCTATGAGAGCCAGGCACGCGAAGGCTTGATTGTTGACGAAGGGATTGTGGTCGAAATCGTGCGCCCCGGTACCGGCGACCCGGTAGCGGCGGGAGAGGTCGGCGAAGTGCTGGTCACTACCTTCAATACGCACTATCCGCTGATACGCTTCGCCACGGGTGATCTGTCTGCGGTGTTACCGGGAGCCAGTCCCTGCGGGCGCACCAATCTGCGGATTAAAGGCTGGATGGGCCGGGCTGACCAAACCACCAAAGTGAAGGGCATGTTTGTGCACCCGCACCAAGTGGATCAAATCTGCAAACGTCACCCCGAAATCGTGCGCGCACGCCTGGTCGTCACCAACCCCGATAACAAAGACGCCCTCACCTTGCAGTGCGCGCTCTCAGGCGCTGACGCAGGCACGGGGCAAGCCATCGAGGAAACGATTCGCGACATTCTCAAACTGCGTGGCGCGGTAGAAATTGTGGATTCAGGCACACTGCCCAACGACGGCAAGGTCATCGACGATACGCGGGAATACACCTAACGGTCAGGAGATTCTCACTCGCCCGCGGTCTGCCCAACGGGTGGCTGCGGCGCGTATTTTGATCGCTCCATATCAAACAGCACGCTCAACATCCGCCGCAGAAAAGGCAACTCCCGCACCAACGCAGTATCCCGCAGTGCATCTGACGCCGGTATGGACTGGCCCAACAAGTCGTGCGCAATGCAAAGATTGAGATACTCCTGCACGGCCGCCGGCATCGCACTGACCACCGGGTCAGGATCAATGTCATACACCGCAAAACCGGCTTCGGCATCGAACACGCAATGAACCGCTCCCCAACGCATGCCTAACACTGCGGCGGTATCGCGCAACTGCGTGTAAAAGCTATCATCCTCAATCGCCTGAAACACTTCCAGTCGCTCTAAAGGCACCTGCTCCGGTGCGGCGTACTTCAGGCAAAGCACCGGCTCCCCATCCACCAAATAGCAGCGCAGAAACATGCCCGGCGCAATCGATGACAGCAATACGGGTGTTTTGTCCGCACCGACCAGAAACTCCAGCTGTCGCTCGCGACACAGCTGCCAAGCGGCGCGCCCCGTCGCTGGCCGCCACAGCACATGCTCGTGGCGCGCCATAAAGGCATCCGCCTCGTCGCGCGTATTGGTGCACATGACATCGGGCACCTGAATGCCAGACGCCCGGACGCGCGCCAGTAAGTCGGTTTTCATGGAGACATCCAGGTACACGCGCGGCGCATTACTCATCCGCACGCCTCGGCGATCCAGCTCAGACAATGCGCTGTACAGAAAGCTGGTTTTTTGCTGCTCGCCGATGTAGTCGTATTGCCACAGCGACCAATCGACATCATCCATTGCGCGCGGCACAACGGGGTTGGTATAGCTAAAACCACGTACAAAGGCACGCTGCAAGCGGCTGACGTCCTCGCCTCCCCAGTACACAGCGTCGCGCTCCAGGCTCACCGCCGGCACACCGGCTTGTGGAAAAGCAAGCCGTGCACAAGCGCCTGGTTGTAAGCGCTCAGCGACGTGGTGTAAGGCATCTGCGTGTAAATCCCCGGGTGGGGCAAAAATGCCAGAGATTAGGTCTGCCATGAAGCTATCTCCGCGCGGTCAGCGCGCGACTTAATTACTGTACAAAAAAACGAAAATCGCCGCGTTGCGCCAAGGCTGCCAACCGCCAGGTCTCAAACGCGTTGCGCGCAACCCAGGTGGCGTATTGTCGATCAATACTGCCTTGTGCCGCCAACAATTGCGCCTCGGCGCGTTTAATCGCTAGCGACGCGTCCAGGTCGGTGATCCGTGCTTGCTGTAAGCTGCGCAAGGCATTGATGATCTGGTTTTGTGTCGCACTGCCAGCGCGGGACAAACGCAACACGCTGCTATAGGCCTTGTCTGCCGAGTCGAGTTGCTGTTCGGCGTGTGATTTTACCGCCATTGCGGTCTCCAGGGCATTGACGGCATTGGCAACTTCCTGTTCAACCTGCCGGCGTGCCTGCTGCTCACTCAGCCCGGCCGCATCTCGCTGCGCATCGGCAATGGCCTTGTTCGCTTTGATGGCTTTATTGCCCAGCGGATAGCGATACTCACCTGACAGCGTGATGGAGGAGCTGTCGGGGTCAAACACATTGGCGACGGAATCAAACACAGAATCATAGCCATAAACCGTTCCGTTCTGCGCCAATTCCAGCCCCGCCTTCAAGCGGATATCCGGACGCAAACGCAATGTCGCATTCTTCTGTCGAATCTCGGCCTGTGCCACCGCCAACATACCGACTTGCAACTCCGGTCGCTGGCTCAAAGCCGTTTGCTGGGCTTGATCAAGATTCACTGCGAGAGTCGATTGCAACCATGCACTGTACCCCGTGGGCACCGCCACTCGGCCGGTCAAGAAATCGGGATGCCCATTGCTCAAGCGCAGCAGCGTATCAGACGCGACCAGATAAGCCTCGGCAGCCGACTCCACATTGGCGCGCGCTTGCGCCAGCTCTGCTTCAATCTGAGACACATCGTAGGTGGTGACGCTGCGTCCCCGAAAACGCTTGCGGGTCGCCTCGTACTGGGTTTGCGTCAGCTCGCGCATTTGCAAGGCGATGCGCAGCTGCTCGGTGCGGTTGATCAGCTCCAGGTACGCCAGTGCCGCTGTTTGCAAACTGCCATTGATGCGTGTCTTGAGCAGCCAATCCTGTCGTTGCTCTTCCAACGCGGCCACGCGGCTCTCCACCGCGACCGACGCGTCCTCGCCAAAATCATTGACGGGCACTTCCACATTAAATAACACCGTACTCGCCCACGGTGCATCGAAAGAGTTGCCACGGTTGTCATAAAAGACTTCTTTATGCACCGTCCCAAAACTGAAATCGTACGTCACGCCCCAAGGGGTCGCCTGCTCCAACACCACGTCAAAGGTCGTTTCGGTTTGGGCGCCGTTGGGATCTTCTTTGCTGGCGAAGATGGTTTGATCGTCGCGGATTTCGCGGTCTTCTTGGAGGTTATTAAAGACGATCTTCTCGATCCCGGTATCGTCCTGGACCAGCTCGGGCAACACAATCACCCCCGGCTCCAACAACTCATTGCTGACCGGATCTTCGTACTGCGGATAAAACACCCGTGCCGACACAGTGCCTGTGACCGTGCGATCAAACGAATCCGTGCGCTTGATGCCGACGTTCAGGTTAAGAACCGGATCAAACACCGCGCGCGCCTCCAGCTGCGCCTGGCGCGCGAGATCCCGGTTTGAGCGGGCATCCTCGATCGCGAGGTTGCGCTCCAGCACGCGCAGCGCGATCTCGCGAGGGTTGAGCCCCACAACCTGGCTACCGCTGTAGGCAGAGAATGCCGCAGGCGCGTCATCGGCGGTCAGCGCGTTTTGGATCAATTGCGCCAGCGCCGCTTCATTGGCATCGCCTTCGCTGGCGAGCATATCTGCGACGCGTTGCGTCTCGGATTGCGCCTGCGCCCCCAGCGGCAGCATAGCCAAACCGAGCCACAAGACATACCGAATGCTAAAGACAGCTCGGCGGCACGCGGACATGGACACAGCGCGGTACCCCATCATTGTGATTCTCCTTGCGGCAAAAACCAATCCGCCACGCCGTAATGCCCCAGCAACGCCAGACGCTGCCGCTCCAGCGGGCCAGAGGCAAGAAAGCTTGCATAGTGTGAATGCAGCATGCCGCGCGCGTCTAACAGCGCGGTTTCGGATTTTTTCACTGCAATCAAGGCTGAAATGTACGCCAGCCGCGTCGAAAGCCGTTGGGCATGCAGGCCGACCAGCTCGTATTCTTTGATCTCGCGCCGCCGTTGCTGACGTAACGCTCGCTCATAGGCGCTATCGGCCAAAGCACTCGCCTCAGCGCGGTAGGTCAATTGCACACGCGCACCCGCCAACACCGCCTCCGCCTGCGTCAAGGATGCGGACAAATTCTGGCGCTCTGCTTGTAATGTCAGGGTCGCCTGGCGCGCCGCTGCGTCACTGGCCTCAGCACTGGCTTTCGCGGCGCGATTGCCGAGCGGACGGGTAAAACTGGCCCCCAGGACGAAGGTCGATACGTCGGGATCAAACACCGACGTCATGGACTCTGACAACGACTCGTAGCCATACACCTGATTACTCTGACGCAGGCGCAGTTGCGCATCCAGCGTTACATCAGGTGCCAGACCTTGTTGATCGGCCGCGCGCTGCAAGCGCGCAATCTCGTTTTGGGACTGCTGCGCCTGGAAATCGGGGTGACCCGTGATCGGGTCGGCGCCTGCATCGGGCAGCTCCCGCGTTAAACCCAGCGTCTCGGTAAAGTTCTGCGGCACCAATAACTGCCCGGCTGGGCGATCAAGCAGACGGCTCAGTGCATCGGATGCGCGCACATACGCCGACCACGCTTGCTGTTCGCGTTGACGCGCGGCAGCCAAGGACAACTCTGCCTGCGACAGATCGTAATTGTTCGCGGAACGGCTGTCATACAGTCTGCGGGTAGACGCTAACAAGGCTTCTGCCGCGACGCGATTATCGTGCACCGCTTGCACGGCCAATGCGGCCTCGACCAAATTCCACCAGCCATCATCGGCGGATTTGAGCGTGGTACTGATCAGTGACTGCGTCTCAAATGCGGACGCGTCACGCGCTGCCGCAGCGCGGTTGCGATTGAGCGTACCGGCAGCGTGTTGGCCGAATCCACGCGTGCCAGGCAAGGGTG
>DOIU01000549.1 GCA_003511825.1 Gammaproteobacteria bacterium
CGCGTTGCCTCTGACCGAGTCGATGCTGATGAGGGATTCAGCATCGACACAAGTCTTGTGCTTGACCATGTGTTTGGTCATGCCAAGAGCCAGACACTGATCGGTATAGACTTCACTGACAATCAGTTCGAACGTGACCAACGGGTGAGTGGTGACGGTGACTTCTTCTCAACGCCACCAACAGCGATAGAATTTGATCTGTTCAACCCGAGCTATGTCGGGCTCAATCTTGTTCCCTTCCCATTCGCCAGTTCAGACTCTTTCCAGGTAAATAAACTTGAGCAAAAAGGTATTTATCTGCAAAACCACCTAAAGATCGGCGACAACTGGTCTGTGTCAGCAGGTGTGCGGCACGATGATGTGACGGTTAAGTCTCGCTTCACGGCACGCAACGAGACACCCGTGACAACCAGCAATGCAAGCCAGGACACATCGGCAACCACATTTAATACCGGTGTGGTCTACCTTGCCGACAATGGGCTGTCTCCCTACGCAAGCTACAGTGAGTCATTCCAGCCGAACAATGGTTTGAACGCAAGTGGCAACCCGTACGAGGCCTCCACCGGGGATCAGTTCGAAATTGGCCTCAAATACCGACCGGAAGGTAGCGACTTCCAGGCATCGGTAGCGGTATTTGATATTGTGCAAGAGGATGTCGTGGTGGCTTCAACACTCGGTCTGCAAGGCGGGAACCAGATCAGCATAGAATCCCAGGGCGTTGAGCTTGAAACGCAAATGAACCTCAACAACAACCTCAATGTTATCGCCGCTTACGCCTATGTAGATGCCGTGATATCTGAAACGACCTCTACGTTCACCCGCTTCCAGAAAGGCAATAAGACCGCAGGTCAACCAGAAAACACCGTATCGCTTTGGATGGACTACAGGCTGCACAGCTTGCCGTATCTAACGATTGGCGGTGGGGTGCGATACTATGATGAAACCACCAATTTCAATAACGATGTTTCCGTACCATCCTACACAATTGCCGATCTTGGCACGCAGTATTACCTCGATGACTGGAAGTTGAACGTCACTGTACGCAACCTTACCGATAAGGAATATATTTCAGGGTGTACCTACGCTTGCTGGTACGGAGACGGTCGATCTGTTTTCGCATCGCTTGCTTATAATTGGTAAATGACACGAGGCAATCATCGCCAGTGTGTCGGGGTTTTATTTCCAACAATGAAAAAAGTTACCCTGTGAAGGGTAACTTACTAGAGGTGCTGATACTGGCCAACGAGCAGTCAGGCCAGGTCGCGACTACTACAGGTGAATGTTGAGGACCGCTGTATCCATTGAGATCAATAAAGATCTTTGTGTAAACGCCCGGTGTCGCCGAGTGACGCCCAATAGTCAGCCTCATCCCGCGCCGACTGCCCTCCGTGAGTGACCACAATGCGCTGAAACGCATCGTCCACTGCGAACGCAAGGTTGTCACGGCTGCCACACACATAGACATGCCCACCCTCTTCCAGTAGTCGCCACACCAGCTCGCCATTGTCCTGCAACGCATGCTGGACGTAGTACTTGGACGCCTGGTCACGCGAGAAGGCGGTCACCAAATGGTCCAGCACGCCAGCCGACTGCCAAGCGACCAAACGCTGTTGGTACAAGAAATCCTGATCACTGCGACGCTCACCAAACACGAGCAACACCTCACGCTGCACTCCCGACTGCGCCAAATCCTCCAGGAAGCCGATGTACGGGGCGATACCTGTGCCTGCACCGACCAGAATCAACGGTGCAATTGCCCTTGCCTCCAGCCGAAAGTCGGTATTGGCGCGCGTAAACACAGAGGCAGCATCGCCCACGGCAGCCGTGCACAAGGGATAACTTGCCGCACCGAACCGCTCGCGACCGGACGCTTCATAAGACACCTCACGCACACACAGCGAAACGCGTGGGTTCTGGCCCATTGTGGTCACACCGCTTGAGGCAATGGAGTACGCACGGGGATTCAGATCCGACAGCTTCGCCGCCAGCGCCTCGGCATCAAAACCGCTCGCGCCACCACAATCGTTCACCACATCGAGTACATCTTTGCCGTAGAGGTAGTCGGCAAGCTGAGCACGATTGCGCACTTTGAGTTTGTCTTTGAGATCGGCATTTGCCGAGGCTGACGCCATATAACGCAAGACAGACTTACTCAGTAAGCGCAGCTCCTTGCCATCAAACAATGACCTCGCCACCGCACCAAACGCAATCGCCATCGCGTCCAATAATGCAGCATTGGATTCTGGCTTGACGTAAAGCACATCCCCAGCCCGGTAATGCATGCCGCTGTCTGCAATATCCAACTCAATATGAAAGACACCGTGCTCGCTGGTGTTTAAGCGCTCTACCGCAACCACGCGGGCATCAAATCCACGGGTTGCATCATAGGACTGCACCTGCAGATTCAGATCCAAACCGTCCTGCCGGCGCCCATCCAGAATGGCCGTGACCGTCTCCTGCCATTGTGCAAAGAAGTACTCGTAATCGAGATCAGCATCGACGCGGCTAATCAACCTTCGTGCGCCCCGCGCTGCCAATACACGGTCCACGCGCTTGCCGAATGCGCAAAAATGCGCGTAGGCCACGTCACCCAACCCAAACACTGCATAGGAAAAATGCAGCTCTGGTGACAACGCCTCCAAAGCTGCACTAAATCCTTCAGCATTGCCGGGCGGATCACCGTCGCCAAAGGTGCTGGTTAACACCAGCAACAGATCGTCCGCTGATAAGCGGCACAGATCAATATCATCGAGCGCTTTGCACACCAGCTCATACGCATGCAGCGAGGGGACATCGGTCAGGCGGCATGCCAAGCGCTCCGCATTGCCGGATTCAGACCCATAGGCGATAACCACCCGTTGAATAGCCGTTCCCCTCGCCATGTCGTTGCTCCTTATGCGTAGTACTCGTCAAACTTGTCTTTTGAAAACTCCACGCTATCAAAATCTGACATCAGATCATTGATGACGCGACGAATGCTGATGTATTCCTTAACCTCACCATCATCACTGACAACGGGCTGAACCGTGGTATCCACAATATAAACGCTGCCGTCTTTTCCCACATTCGGAATAACACCGGTCCAGATATCACCGCGCTTGATGGTGTCCCACATGTCTTTGTAGACGGCCTTTGGCACATCCTTATGGCGCACCAGATTGTGCGGCTCACCAATAAGCTCCTCCCGGGCATAGCCCGTCAACTTGCAAAACAAATCATTGGCATAGGTGATATTGCCCAGTAAATCCGTCTTGGAGATCACCAAAACACTTTCAATGGCAGACATGACTTGCTCGGACACGCGGTCCTGATCAGCGACTTGACTCATAAAAACCTCACAGTGAAGTGACAAAAAATACGTTTCTGTGACGAGCGCTCAGGCTCGTCCAACATCGACCACATTGGGGAACCGCAACAGCGCAGCGAGCGGCTTGCGGTTACTGACAGCGTCCGCCAGCGTGCAATCATCCAGCACAGCCAGAAATTGACGCGTGGCCTCTTTCAGCACCTGCTTGAGCGCACAGACGTTCACAACATGACAGGCCGAATCTGGCCGCGCCTGCAGACAATCCAGCAAGGCAATGTCGCCTTCAGTGATCCGCAAAATATCGCCGACCGTGATCTCATCAGGCGGCAGCGCCAAGCGCAGCCCGCCTGATCGCCCTCGAATAGAGGCAATAACACCCTCTTTCACAAGCAGGTGCGCGACCTTCATGAGGTGGTTTTTGGAGATGCCGTAAGTCTTGGCAACATCCGCGATTGTGCACAAGCGATCTTCGTTTACCGCCAATTGCATGAGGAGCCGCATGGCATAGTCAAAATGAAGACTCATACGCATGAGAGAGTGACACCTTAAAAGATGCATTCATGATACATGTTTAAATTCGAATGTAAAGCCCCGTCCCTGACATTTCAACAATGCAAGTCAATAACCCTAAAAAATCAGAGGAAAAGTAATAGAAAAGAGGCTTTCGCAACCCAAGACATCCACAACAACTGAGGAGAAGCGCATGTCACGTCATTGCAAAACCGTCACTGCAATATCCCGCATTTGTCCAGGCCTGCAATTTAGCCGTCAACCCATCGTACCCACAGGGACAAGGCCGACACCCCAGGCGCGGGTCTGCTCTTAGACGGTGCATATCATCGCGAGTTGGGCGATAAAAGGAGACGCCGCGCACCCAATAGGTGCCTCGGCATGATGCTGTCGCAGAGGAGCCGATCCGGTGTGAACCGACGTCGACTCACGACCATGATGTGCCCACTGCAGTGGCATCGGATGCGTCGCCATGCGGGGCAACCGCTCGTACCATTGGCCTATTGGCACGCGAATCCGTATACAGTTACACTGTTGCGACCTCAATCGAGGCTGCGGCGCAGCGTCCGGGGTTCCATTTGTTGCGTAGCGGCTCGAGAGACCGCGTTTACACTGCAAGTATTTATCATGAGCGTCATCCGTAAAATCACCAGTATCGTCCTCGCTGTATTGCTCAGCGTTACGCCCGCTCTCACGCCCTTGGCGCAGGCACAGTCCGCCGATATCACGCCGCCTAAGGTCCTGCACGAACCCGACACCAGCCCGGTCCCGAGTGACCAGCCCTACGTCATTTCCGCAACCGTGAGTGACGAAAGTGGCGTCGGCACGGTCACCTTGTTTTTCCGACAAGTTGGCTCGAGCGTGTTTAATAGCGTCAGCATGAAGGCCTCGGGCAACAATGATCTGTATATCACGGAGATCAACCCCGACGAACTGAGCCCGCCCGGCCTGGAATACTATATTCAGGCGGAAGACGCGGCCGGTAATACGCTGCTGCGGGGCTTTACCTTTGAACCGCTGGTCCTCACGGTCACGGAAGGGACAGGCGCCAGCAGCTATGCCCGCGAAACCACAACGAAGTCTGAACGCGAAAGCGGACTGTCTTCTAACAAATGGCTGTGGATCGGATTGGGTGTCTTAGCCGTAGGCGGCCTCGCGGCTGCTGGCGGTGGCGGTGGCGGCGGCTCATCAGACCCCACGGTGACCATCGAAGCGCCTGTTCCGCAATAGGTCTCTTTTGGTCCGCTTGCCTGAGCAGTCAACTGTCGGCAAGCGGATCAAGGCGCACCATGATCAGCTTGACTCTGCGATAATCATCGACGAGAGCACCGCGCAGCTCGGCGCTATATCTGAGGTTCCGTCCTTATTCCGAAACCAGCTTATAGCGCACCCTTTCCTCTTGGGTCATAACGTGGATGCCATCGAAGGGTGCCGCCTCTAAGGTAAAGAAGTAAAAGTCGACCCCGGTGGTGGGCAGCATCTCGCGAAAATAAGTCAGCTGTGTACCATGCGCGGTATCGTTGCGGGGGAGTTGATCGGCAGCAACACCGTCTTTGCAGCACCACGCGTGCACGCCAAGCTTGCCGCCTTCTTCAACGGTGCGCTGCACACCAGCAGCAAACAAATCCACTGCGCCTGAATTGATATCACCATCGGCGGGGACGTGCGTGGTGAGATTCGCATTGCGAACCAGGCGGCCCGTGTGAACATTGATGGCGTCGTTGACCGATCCTGATGATTCTTGAAGAATCAGCCGCGTCACCTCAGGGTGATTATTGATCATATCGCGCAGCTGCACGTACGTTGCCGTACCCAAATCGCCGATCACTGTGGCGTCGGTACCTGAGACGGTGAGCGCACTGCTGCCGCCTTCAATCACCGCGCTGTTCAACACAAGAGAGATATCGATTTCGGTCTCATTGCGACTGTGTTTCAAGGTCCCCGAGTACACGTAGTCCCCCACGGCATCAGTCGTCAGTGACACCTGATCACTCGCGTATTGATTGACAACAACGTTCTCTCCCTGAGTTTCGATGATTGAGACAGAAGGCAAAGGCTCCAAGCGTTCCGCATCAAAACCAACCACTAAGAAAAAGTGCTCCAGGTAACGCAGCACCAGCGAACCATTGTCCGTGTCGAAATCCACAAAGACCAAGGGGTGCTGGACACCCTCGACGATGAGTGCGACTCGCGCCCTACTCGCCTGGAAATTTGCAACATAGTCTTCGACTGCGCCGGGCTCAATGTCATGAAACTCGCCAGTAACAGGCGTGTCGTTGGGCTTGGCACCGTCGTTATCGTCGTCCTAGCTGCAGGCCACAGCCAACACCATCAGCAGTGTCAGCACGAGCAGAGAGCGGGGGTATTTCAGCGTCATACCAGTCATATCAAGTAAAGCCGTTAGGGGTTTAGCCTGAGTTGTAACTGATCAGCGCCGCATTGGCCGTCACGCGTTGTCACGAATTGTTACTGAGGTTTTCTGATACCCTCAACGCGGCTTCGGTGTCTGCCGAATCGCCTTAACGTGCCTGGACATCTCCCTTCTGATAAAGCCCAGCAGCCACGCGCCGAGTGGCGAGCGCTGGCAAGTTTTCGTTGCCCAACTGGGCGCGCAAGTTAGCGCGCATGCGCGTGATTTTCCAACCGTCGTCGGTTTTCACCAACTCATGCTGGTAGTCCCCGATAAACACCCACGTGTCTTCACCGGCGTTCTTGAGGATGTGAGTGGCGTAGACGTTGGCGGTTGTTGTCGCGGTGTTGCCGTCAATCGTCACGCTCTCTGTGCCCATCAGGTGATGCGTGCGATCGTAACCTGGCAGCACGGTTTGCCATGCAGCCACAATCTCAGCTGGCGACAACCTGGGCAAATCGCCTGACCCGCCCGCCGATACCTCCGCGAAAGACGAATAATCCAGCACGGCACCATCGGAGTAAAACTGCGCAGCGACGTGATCCCAATCCCGTTGATCAGCGAAGTAACCCACGTTGTTAATCGCATTCAGCACTTGCCGCTCATCGGAGAGCTCTGCCTGGGCAACATTGGCGAAAGCCAATACGAACGCACCCCACGTTGTCACGGTATTTTTCATTGTCCGTCTCCTATTTCGCCAATCGCTCCGGCACAGGGGCAAGCGGGTATTGCAAAAAAATCCGCGATGGCGTCGGCGGCCGCCGTCACGACATCTTTGCGGTCATAGAAGTCAAATTGGGTGACATCCTCACCCAGCCACAGCTTTTCCAGCGGTGCGCGGGTGCGCGCCTCGTAGGCCGCCGCGCCCGCCGGCAAGGCCATTGAGGGTGAACCCACCATCAGCAGCGGTTTGCTCAAGCGATCGGCTGAGGCTTGCGCATCGTAGGTCAGCCAGGGTTTCCAGCTCGCGACCGAGAATGTGTTGTCGTAACTCGCGATCAAGCCGCGATCCTCCTCGGTGTAATACGGGGCTTGATACATCACCGATGTCTCATCGCTCATGCTGGCCCCCACGAGCACAGTGTCCGCGGCATCAGCTGCCATGCTGGAGGCAATCATCGCCGCTGCAGCGTCGGCGCCACCGTAAATACCTGCTGCCATCTCGGGGTCGTGCAACCAGGGTGCGACGAGTGCAACCTTGTGCAGATAGTCATCGTCAGCAACGGCCGCTGCCATATAGCCGGACGATGCGCAAATGCCGAGCCCATCAATAGCCGCGCTATCAACATCCGCTCGCGCAGCCAAATAGGCCGCCGCTGCGTGAATATCGGCTGTCTTTACGGCGGGGTCCTCCACAAAGCGCGGCGCACCCGCACTCTCCCCCCATCCGGTGAAATCAAACGCCAGCGCCGCAAAACCGCGAGTCGCCAATGCGCGTGCATAGGTTCCCGCCATTTGCTCTTTCACCGTGGTCCACGCTCCCGTCACAATGACAGCGGCTAGAGGTGATTCAGTGTTCTCGGGCGCGAATAGCGTGCCTTTCAGCGTGACGCCGCTGCTGTCAAACTCGATGGCGCGCGCAGTCACGCCATTTACCTGCGGGGTGTTCTGAAGATTGATGATTGCCATGGTGATGCCTCCTGATGCCGCTTTTGGGTGTGAGAACCAGCATAGGCATAAGCCATAGACTTAACAATCCGCTGTTTTTTCACTCCTTTGATGTATGATATCTAATAATCAAGCCACCTGAGATCGACGCCTGATGCGCCTGCCGCTCGCAACGCTTGAAGTATTTACTGCCATTGCCAAGCACGGCAGCTTACGAAGTGCCGCAGAGGCGCTCGGTATCAAACCTTCAACCGTCAGTCACCAGTTAAAAACTTGAGAGACGCAGCTGGGAACGGCCTTGTTTATCCGGAGCACCCGAGCCATCAGCCTCACTGAAGCTGGGCGCGCCTTGATTCGTGGGTCAGGCCCTGCCTTTGACCAACTCGAAGCCGCGCTCGAGAGTGCGCGCAGCACAGGCCATACCGCGCGCGGCACCCTTAAACTGAACTTGCCGGACTTTGTGTATGAGCTGTTTGTCGGCCCGGCCTTGGCCACGTTCTCACCCCGTTACCCCGAAATCGACGTCGAGCTGGTGCTGACGGATGCACTATCAGACATCCTGGAGGAAGGCTTACACGCCGGATTTCGCCTTGGCGATTGCGTGTCACACGATATGGTGGGTATCCGCCTGACACCCCCACTTGAATTGGCAGTCGTGGCCAGCCCACAGTATCTCAAGTCCCAGGGCACACCCGCCACGCCGCACGATCTTCTGGCCCACAATTGTGTGCGCTACCGCTTTCAACCCTCGGGTCGCATCGCGCCCTGGACGTTTCACGCCCCAGACGGCGAATTTGACGTCGACGTCCGTGGCACCTTGATTCTCAATACCTTGCCAGCCTCACTCGACGTGGCTCAGCAAGGGCTGGGGCTTGTGTACATTTTTAAGGATTGTTGCGCGAAGGCCCTGGCTGCGGGGCATCTGGTAAGTCTGCTGACTGAGGATCTGCCCAAGACACCGGGCTTGTTCATCTATTTCCCGCGCGAGTACCGCAATATGATGCCGCTGCGTTTGTTCACTGATCACTTAAAGGCAACATTGCCAGCCATGTCGCAACCAGCACCCTAAACACGACACATTCTCGCCACCTAGCGCTCAATTCTTTCGCGCATCCGCCAATAACGTTGTCAGGCATTCACCGGCGGCCAGACAACCCTTGTCTTTACTCGCACGCAACGCAAGGTCGCAACCTCAGCGACGCTCACTGCCCAAAACCGCCATCGGGCTGGTGACGTTGGTCAGCGTCGGCTGCGCCACCGCTTACCTGTTGCTGAGCGCGGCGACGCACCAGGGCAGTCACGACATGGCGCCCTACCTGCAACACCAAACACGCGCTGCCACGCCTGCGGCACACGCCTACAACCCCTTTGCCATTGCAAGCAAAGCGACGCCGACGGCGGTCATCAACGGGCAATCCGGCAGATTCGTGGTTAAGCTAGAAGCGCACTACGTCGATGAAGCACGACCGCACATCGTCGCCTTGCGCAACACGGATCGCAATGCCCACGATGCCGATATGCACAGCGCCACGCAGTCGCTGCTCAATGCGCTCCGCCCGCTGCAAACCGCCATGACTGACTACCATGGTGTCCACCAACACTGGCCATCGCCCGACATGCTCGCGTCTGAATTGCAAACGTTACACGCGCACGCCGACATTGCGGCGCTCGCCCTCGGGACACAAGGGGATATTCGCTTGACGACCTCATCGCGCTTTGGCAAAGACCGACGCCTGCGGCTCACGCCCGCCAGCACGGGCAGTCGCTGGTTTTGCCGGACCAATCTGCCGAATCAGTGGTTGGGCAGCGGTGGGGCCCGTCTTTGTCTGTACGACAAACACGTCCGCTGACCGCGCCCACGCGGGGTTAGATTTTCAGCAGCAAGGAAAGCTCGACAAATAAGGCGTGCGGGTGGACGGGTTTGTGCAGCACGGGGAATTCTGACTCGTCAAATTCCTTGACCAGCTCCGGCGCGGTATCCCCCGTGAGTATCAGCGCCGGCGTGTCCTGCCGCGAGAGTGCATTGCGAATGAGGTGTATGGCCTCGACACCGGTCTCATCACCGCCGAGGCGATAGTCGCAAATGATCGCGTCGGGCGCACAGTCCTCTGCTTCGTTGTTCAGCGCGCTCAATGCTTCCAGGCTGCCGGCAGCGGCAAGTGGCTTCGCGCCCCAGTCCGCCATCACTTCACTCAAGGCTTCGCGCACCATCCTTTCGTCGTCGACAATAAGCACAACCTTCCCTTGCAAACGCCCTTTATGATCCTCCTGATTGTCGCCAAAGCCTTTGTCCGGCAGAATCACTTGCTGAGACAGGGGCAAGCGCAAACGGAATACCGTTCCACGCCCTGGCACCGATCGACAGGTAAATTCATGCCCCAACAATTCAGAAATCCGTTTGCAAATTGACAAGCCCAGCCCCAACCCTTGAGTGCGGTCATGATCAGGGTTGTTGCCCTGATAAAATTCGGTAAACACCAGCGCGGTGTCATCATCAGAAATGCCGACCCCGGTATCCCAGACCTCTACCAACACATCCTGGCCACGCGGACGACACCCGACCAACACACCTCCCTCGTTGGTATAGCGAATGGCGTTACTGACTAGGTTACGCAAAATACGCTCAACCAGTGCGATATCGGTGTAGACCACATAGTCAAACGGCCCCAAACCCAGTCGCAATTTTTTTCGCTGTGCCAGGGGCAAGAATTCGGTTAACAATTGCGTGCCGAGGGACTTGAGATTGACGTTCTCCCGCTGCACAGACATCGCACCCGCATCCAGACGCGACAAGTCCAACAGTGACTCCAGCAATTGGCTCAAGCTGCGCACCGTGCGGTTCATGCTGTCGTAGAGTTTCTTACCCCGCGGCGAGACCAATTCATCTTTTGCAGCGTACGTCATCAATGACAGCGCATGGACCGGCTGACGCAGATCGTGGTTGGCGGATGCGAGGAAGCGGGTCTTGGCGCGATTGGCTGTTTCGGCGCGCTCTTTTTGCTTTTGCAGTTCCTCCACCAGGCTGAGGTTCTCAAACTGGGCCCGAATCGAGTGATACATCATCTCGCGCGTGCGGCGAGCCACCTGGGTAAAAATCAGCAAATACAAGATCAGTAAAACGCCGAGTATCTTGCCCGGCGTTTCAGCACGAATGAGTAAATTCAGGGCCACCAGACCAATCGACGGGATGGAATAGGCAAAAAACGCGGGCAGCCAATAGCAGTTCACGATCAACGAACCCGCCGCCACACCAACGATCAACACATACAGCAACACCTGCAGATTGACCGACTCTGGCGTATAGAACAACACGCCCGCCCCGCCCCACAAAACGCCAGAAAAAACGGACGTCCACGTGAAATAGCTCGCCCAGCGCGGGTAATAATCGTCATCGATGGTGTCTTTTTCAAAGCGCTGGGAAAGCAAAATACGGACGGCATAAACGGTCAAGACCGCGGCCACCCAGAAGACGATCAGCGGTTGTGATGCGCTGTTCCAAAACATCCAGCCGATCGCGACTGGAAAAAACAACTGGATAACGCTGATACTGCCGATGTTTGCGTACATGAAGCGAACCGCCTCATCGACAATGCGCTGATTGTCCGGGCACTCGCCGCTAACACAGTCTTGCTTGTTCAATTGCCGATTTCCTCGCCTCCGCCAAGCGATGCGCACAGTGACTCGCCAAAGACGCCGTGTGGATTGGCAGACAGGCCGACAGTGTCGCGTTGTTGGTGTTGTTGTTTCGTGCCGAGCCGCGTCAAGCGTGGCACCGGGCGATCAGATCAGTCTAGCACTAAAGAATAAGCGGCTTTTATGCCTGATTACAAAAGTATACCCCGATAACTGCGGCACCTCACGGGCCCAGTGTCAGCATCAGTTCGCGCATCACCGCTACGCCCGCCGCCACGCGTTCGATCGTGAGGGTGAGCGTTTCACCCGGCACGCGATACCACATCTGAACCTGCAGCTGTTCAAGCGTGGCGATGTCACGACCGTTGATCGCGCGCAGGTAGTCGCCCTCAGCCATCCCCGCCTGGTCAGCACCACTGCCCCGGCGCACGCGTTGCACAAACACCCCACCGGGGGTGTCTTGCAGCCTCATCCCCATACGCCCCCTCGGAGGCAACTGCATCATCTCATCAGTGGCTAAGCGATAGTCTGCCGCGTCTGCGGGATAACCCTGATCAGCCGACACCGGTAAAACCGTCACAACCGGTGAGCTTATCCGTTGCTCCAGGCGCACAGGCACGCCCGAGCGGTACGCAAGCCGGCTAACATCTGCGAGCATAACCATCTGTCGCGCGGGGTGCTCGCGCAGATACGCGGCCGCGCGATGGGCCATGCTCTCATCACTGAGCATCTCCGCTGCGAGCAAAAAGGTGGCATCCTGGGGCATCATCGGACCGTCGGCGGCCAAATCGCTGAGCACGCGCTCTCGGTAGCCGGGGACATCGTCATCCATCTCATCCGGGACTGAGCCCCGATCATCTTCAGAGAGACTGGCAATGCCCGCTGTCGCCACGGCGCGATGCATGTCACTTGGGACAGAAAGCGCCACCAGCGGCAAGGCATGCGCGCGGGCATAACGCAGAATGGGCGCATACAAGCGGTAATCACGGCCCCAGCGCGAGAAGTATTCAGCGTCCGCGAGCAATTGCTGCTCTGTGATGTGCTGGGCGATATAGTCATCCAAGACGGACTGGAACGGCTGCTCAAAACACGTCACCCCAATAGCGAGTGACGGGTTCAGGGCATGGAGATAACGAATGATCTCAAGCTGCAGCACATGATCGGCTAAGCGATCGCGATGCTCACCGATAAGCACGACCCG
>DOIU01000084.1 GCA_003511825.1 Gammaproteobacteria bacterium
CCTCGTCGGATTGGCGCGTGCCTTGGGGCGATTGCAGTGATGCGCAAACGCTGTGCCGGTCTGCTCCGCACGGCAGTGCGCCCGGCGAGGCTGGCGTGGAGGTGACCGATGCGCTGATGGATGTGCTCTACACCTATGTCAGTGGTTTGGCCGTACCGCCTCGGCGAGATACGGATGACCCCATCGTCCAGCGAGGGGAGCAATTGTTCCGACAAGCCGGCTGTGAAAGATGCCATCGTGCCGACTATACGCTGGCGTCTGACGCTGATGGCACTACCGAGACGATTTCCCCGTGGTCAGATTTGCTACTTCATGACATGGGCGCTAGACTCGCGGACCATCGGCCCGAGCACGAGGCCAACGGCCGTGAGTGGCGCACGCCGCCCTTATGGGGCGTCGGCTTGACGCAAGTCGTTAACCCGCGCGCGGGGTTCTTACACGATGGCCGCGCACGGACCCTGATGGAAGCGGTCTTGTGGCACGGGGGTGAAGCTGACGCTTCCCGACGTGCCGTCATGGGCATGAAGCGCGCCGAACGTCAGGCCTTGATCAGCTTTTTGGAGTCACTCTAGTGGTCCGTCCATTTCAGCATTCCCGTTTCAGCACCGCTGTGCTTTTGCTCACCCTTGCAGTATGCCTGCGCCCGGCCATGGCCGAAGCCCCTGCCGAAGAGGATTGGCATGCGTTCAATCGTGCCGCCATTCACCAACACGCGGTTCCGCGCTACGAAAACCTGAGCGAAAAAGCCGGTGCGATGCGAGTGGCGGTGCAGGCATTTTGTGATCATCCGGGGCAAAAAGGCCTTGATCAGGCGCGCAAAGCGACGGTACACGCCATCATGGCCTGGCAAGCCATCCAACACGTCCAGTTTGGCCCCGTCACCTACTTAATGCGCAACTTTGGCTTGCAGTATTGGCCAGACAAAAAAGGCATTGGTGCGCGGCAGCTGCGTCAAGCCTTAAAGCTCACCGATACGTCTTTTGACCCGGCATACTTCAATGACGCCAGCGCCAGTGTCAAAGGCTTCCCCGCACTGGAAAAGTTGCTGTTTGATGCCAAGGTGCTGGAGAAAAACACCGAAAACCCGGCGGTGTGCGCATTGGCAACCGGCATTGCTGACAACATCTTTCGCATGAGCAGCGACATTGAAAAAGAATGGACGCAAGCGGCGGAAGATATCGAAGGCGCGGGTGAGGAGTCCGAAGAGTATGAAATGGCGGTGGATGCCTCGACGCAGTTTCTGAAGGCCTTGGTGGAGCCTGTCGAGATGCTGCGTGATGATAAGCTAAACCGCGTGCTTGGAGAATCCGCAGAGAAAACCCGCTGGAAACGCAGCGAATTCTGGCGCAGTCGCCAATCGCTGAACGCCTTGCGCGTCAATGTGCAAAGTCTGCAGCATTTGTACAGCGGCTGGGACGATCACAGTGTTGCAGATATTTTGCAGCGGGCCGGTGGAGAAGCTTTGGCCGCGCAGATAGAAGAGTCTTTCAAGTCCATTGCGATATCCTTGTCCGATGCGCATGAGCCACCCATCGATGCCATTACGCCTGAGTTTCACGCGAAATTAACGGCGATCAGTGAATTACTGCGATTATTGCAACACCAGCTGCTGGAGGCGATGCAGGTGCTCAACATACAACTCGGATTTAATAGCCGCGATGGCGATTAATCGGCGACGTTTTTTGGCCGCGCTCGCAGGCGCACCGTTTGTTTTACAGGCCAGGCTTGTGCGCGCCGATGCGTCGCAAGCAGCCTTGTTTTCAGCGGTGCGTAGCGACACACGGGGCTGGGAGCTGCTGGCCACTGACCTCGATGGCGGTGTTGTCTTTCGCCACCCCTTGCCGGCGCGCGCGCATCATGTACTGCTGCATCCACAAAAGCCTTGGGTGGTGGTGATTGAGCGGCGTCCCGGCACGCGCATCGACGTGGTTGACCGCAACTCGGGGCGATTGATTCGGCGCTTGACCTGCGAACCCGGCAACCATTTGTTTGGTCACGCGCAGTTCAGCGCCGATGGCCGTTACCTGATCACGGCTGAACAGGGGGGCAGTGATGCGCACGGTAGCTTGGTCTTTCGGGACACGCAGAACGGCTTTGCCGTGCAACGCACACTCGACTCTGGCGGTGTCGGGCCGCATGAGTTCAAGTGGGTGCAGGGAACACGCCCGCAGTTATTGGTTGCCAACGGCGGCATCAAGACGCGTGGTCGAGAGAAGATCAATCTCGATGTGATGCGGCCGTCGCTGGCTTATCTGGATTATCACAGTGGCGAGGTGCAGTCCGTCCATCGCTTTGCGGCGCAAGATCATCAAGCCAGCATTCGCCACCTCGATGTCACTGCGGATGGCACGGTGTTGCTGGCAATGCAGTTTGAGGGTGACCCGACGCAGATCGCACCGCTGGCAGCCGTCCATCGCCCCGGACAGGCGTTGCAGCCTTTACCCATGCCTGAAGAGATTCGCAGCCGGTTGCGACAGTACTGCGGTTCAGCCTGTATTGACAGCAGCCAAGCCATCGGGGCGATTTCTGCGCCGCGCGGTAATCGCATCTTGTTCTGGCATTTGCCGGATCAGACCTACCTCGGCAGTGTGGTGGTTCGCGATGGCTGCGGTTTGGCGCCAGGCAACCAGCCAGGTGTCTTTTTTGCCAGCAGCGGCAGTGGTCGTTTGTATCGCCTGTATGCGAAGACCTTGCGCAAGCAGCGCATTGAGGCCAGCTATACGCAGACTATCCAGTGGGATAACCACTTGACCCGTGCGTGAGGCGTGTTGGTGTAGAGGGCGTATCAGTGGGCGATATGCCGTTGTTCCAATTTCCGTAGTTTGAGTACCTTGTATGACTGAAACCATGGCCATCTCTGCCGTTGCCAATGCCATCCAGCTCTCGGTCGCGCCGGTGTTTTTGCTTGCTGGCGTTGGGGCCTTGCTCAATGTCCTGACCAATCGGTTGAATCGAGCGGTCGACCGCTACCGTTTTCTCAATGAGCACCCTGAGTTGCTGACGTACAAGTCTGCCCGCGATGAGATGCAGATTCAGTTGCGTCGGACCAAACTGATTCAATGGGCGATTATCCTGTGTACCGTGTGTGCGCTGGCGATTTGTTTGGTCGTGGCGTTGCTGTTTGGGGGATCTGAGTTGATGGCAGACCCATCGGCGGTCATCGCGGTGTTATTTATCGGGGGTATGCTGTCGCTCACGGTAGGCTTGGTGCTCTTTTTGCGCGAAATTGCTCTTGCGCTGCGGTTAATGAAACTCTTCTCGCGCATCTCGTCAGACACCTAGGCCGTTGCAGATCACCGCTTGACCTGCGGTCTCATCCTCACCGATAATCTTCATATTCGAAAAAACATATATGAGGATGATGACGATCAAAGTAGGTATCAATGGGTTTGGGCGCATGGGGAGATTGTCTCTGCGCGCGATGTTTGAATCTGAGGGCATGGTGTGCTGCCGCATCAATGATCCTGCGGGTGACGCGGCGGCGCTGGCGCATCTGCTGAATTTTGATTCGGTCCATGGTCGTTGGCTGTATGAAGCGCGCGCGGAGGGCGATGACATCGTCGTCGGTGATCAGCGCATCCACACCTCGGCCAATACCGCGATCGCGGATACGGATTGGTCAGATTGCGACGTGGTGATAGAAGCCAGTGGCAAGATGAAGTCCAAGGCCTTGCTGGATGCCTACCTGGCACAAGGGGTTAAGCGGGTGGTCGTGACCGCGCCCATTGATGAGCCCGGTGTGCTCAATGTGGTGATGGGGGTGAATGACAGCCTGTTTGATCCCGAACAGCATCGCATCATCACGGCGGCATCGTGCACGACCAATTCCCTCGCGCCGGTGGTGAAGGTCATTCATGAGCAGCTTGGGATTGTTCATGGTTGTATTACGACGATCCACGACATCACCAACACCCAAGTGATACTGGATCGCCCCCACAAAGACCCCCGGCGCGCGCGCGCCTGTGGCATGAGTATGATCCCGACGACCACCGGTTCGGCCAAAGCGATCACGCAGATTTTTCCTGAACTGCAGGGGCGGCTCAATGGCCATGCCGTGCGGGTCCCGTTGGCCAATGCGTCCTTAACGGACTTTGTGGTTGAAGTCGCACGAGAAACCTCGGTGGAAGAGGTCAATGGCTTGTTGCAGGCGGCGGCCGAAACCACGCTCGACGGCATACTCGGGTTTGAGGCGCGTCCGCTGGTGTCGGTAGATTATCGCGGTGATCCGCGTTCAGGCATTGTCGACGCACTGTCCACCATGGTGGTGAATGGCACGCAAGTGAAGTTGTATATTTGGTATGACAACGAGTGGGGCTATGTCAACCGCACCGTCGAATTGGTCCACAAGGTTGCGGCCGCCGATCAGCCCGGATGACCTTCCTGCGTAATAGCGCGGTCGCGCAATACCTGATCGTCACGGGCAATTACTGGGCGTTTACGCTTACCGACGGCGCGCTGCGCATGTTGGTGGTGTTGCATTTCCATAGCCTCGGCTACAGCCCCCTCGACATTGCCATGCTGTTCATCTTTTATGAATTGTTTGGTGTCGTGACCAACCTGTTCGGCGGATTATTAGGCGCCAGGATCGGCCTGAACCGGACCATGAATTTGGGGCTAGGCTTGCAAATTGTGGCCCTGGCGATGCTGTTGCTGCCCACCTTGACAGTGCCCTGGGTGATGGCTGCGCAAGCGCTCTCTGGTGTTGCCAAAGATCTCAATAAGATGTCTGCCAAGAGCGCGGTAAAGCACTTGGCGGCGCTGGATGCACAGCGCGCACTGTTCCGCTGGGTGGCGGTGCTGACCGGTTCAAAAAACGCACTCAAGGGGGCGGGCTTCTTTCTGGGTGGTCTCTTGCTGGCCGTGTTGGGCTTTGACGGCGCAATGATCGCGATGTTGGCTGGCTTGGCGTGCGTGTGGGTTTTCAGCCTGCGCATGTTGCGGCAAGACATGGGCAAGGCGCGCCACAAGCCGCGTTTCAGTGCGGTGTTTTCACGCAGCCGAGCGGTGAATATTCTATCGGCGGCGCGGTTGTTTTTGTTTGGCGCCCGCGATGTGTGGTTCGTGATCGCCGTGCCGGTGTATCTCTCTGACACCCTGGACTGGTCTCATTCGGCGGTGGGCGGTTTTCTGGCGTTATGGATCATTGCCTACGGCGCGGTGCAATCCTTGTCACCGTGGCTGTTGGGGTTGCGGGGCCAGCGTGTTCCCGATGGTCGCAGCGCGTTACTGGGTGCCGTGGTGCTGACGGCGATACCGGCGGTGATGGCGGTATTCATGAAGGGGAGTTTTCCGGCGGAGCCCGTGCTCGTCGGCGGTTTGTTGGTCTTTGGCTTGGTGTTCGCGATGAACTCGTCGATACACAGCTATCTGATCGTGGCCTACGCCAAGGCCGATGGCGTCTCGGTGGATGTCGGCTTCTATTACATGGCGAACGCCATGGGGCGATTGCTGGGCACCGTGTTGTCGGGCTGGTTGTTCCAAGTGGCGGGCTTGGTGACGTGTCTGTGGGTGTCGAGCGGTTTCTTGCTGATCACGGCTGTGATTTCAATCGCCTTGCCTCGGCGTCAGCGAGAGGGGTATGCCAGTTAGCTTGAATGAGCATCACGCGTTGGCGACCAAAAACGCCAAGGCGGCCTGAATCTCTTCGTGCATATGATCGAGTGAATCGATAGGGTATTGCAATGCTGACACTGGTACCGTGGTCATTTGGTAGGTCAGCAAGCGATAGGTCTTGCCATCAAACACCAAGGGTGGGCAGAGGTCGGCGATGATGGCGTCGGCAATGTTTTCTTGCAAGGTCATCGGGATCACAACCCGCGAATCCAACGCGCTGAGCAAGCTGTTTTGCACATCCATAAAGTAGGGATAGGCGTGCTCTGCGTCTGCATTGGGGTTTTCGTACAGCGTGTACTGGCTCATGGAT
>DOIU01000472.1 GCA_003511825.1 Gammaproteobacteria bacterium
TACCATTACCCCTGAGCGTGTTGCTGTCTTGGTCAACGCGCTGTATTTCAAAGCCCCTTGGTCAGAGCAGTTTGCCGCGGAACAAACGCGCAATGCGGAGTTTACCCGCGTGGACGGCACGCTCGTTGATGCGCCCTTTATGCACAATACAGGCGCTTACGCCTACGCTGAAGGCGAGGGCTACCAAGCGTTGGAAATGACCTTTCGGGGGGGTGACCTTGCTATGGTGCTGTTGCTGCCGGATGCGGCTAACTTTGATGCCTTCGAAGCGGGTCTCGACGCCGCGTCGCTGGACACCATCATTGATACCCTGGCAGATGCGCACGGCACAGTGGCCGTGCCGAAATTCCAGTTTGAATCCGAGTTTCAGCTCAAACAGATGCTTCAGTCCTTGGGCATGACCAGCGTCTTTGACGAGAACCTGGCCAATCTTTCCGGTATGCAAAGTGCCGACGCGAGGGATAAGCTGTTTGTCGATGATGCGTACCACAAGACCTTTATCGCCATTGATGAGAACGGCGCCGAAGCCGCCGCAGCCACAGGCATTGTGGTCGGGACCACCAGTGCACCGATTGAGACGTTTGATTTCAATGCCAATCGGCCGTTTCTGTTGCTGATCCGTGATCGGGTGACCGGGGCTCTGTTGTTTTTTGGGCGGGTTGTGGATCCAAGCTAATTCCAAAAACAAAGCACTGTGGCACCCATTTGCACCTCTTCGCCCCCTTACGGTAAGATGCGAGCGCTTCTCATTTGCGAGTTCAGCACGTTGTATCCATCCGCTACAGGAGCGCTCGGTGCCCAGTTCGGAGATTGCGCAAGACAATAATCTGGAAGATCTCTACAGTGAACATCATGGCTGGCTCTATGCGTGGCTGTGTCAGCGATTAGGGTGTTCGCACAATGCCGCTGACATCGCCCAGAGTACATTCTTACGCCTGCTGTCAGTCTCCAGTTTGCCCGTCATCAAAGAGCCTCGGGGTTATTTGACCACCACGGCGTCGCGGTTAATCATTGATGAGGCGCGACGAAAAAACGTTGAGCGACAATACCTTGAAGCGTATTTTTACCATAACGGCGACACCGCAGCGGCCCCGTCATCCGAGCATCTGGCCTTGGTGACTGAAAGGCTGGCGGCGGTTATTCAGATGCTTGAGGGCTTGCCGGATAAGTGCCAGCGGGCGTTTCTGATGAGCAAGTTTGAGGGTATGCCGTACGCGGATATTGCGGAGGTGTTGGGCGTTTCAACCAGTAGGGTTAAGCAATACATCACCCAGGTGAAGCTAGCCTACTACACGCTGACCTACGACGGCGACTAGCGTTCACGCGATAAACCCATCATGACCCTGCCACCCCAGACTGAGCGACCCCAAGCAGACTCGGCATGCGCCGACGCGAAGGCGGGCCCGGTCGAGGAAGCCGCTCATTGGCACACGCTGATGCACGCAGACGACGTCACGGATGAACAGCGAGCCGCCTTTCGCGCATGGTACGCCAACCCGCAACACGCTGACGCGTATCAACGCATGGATACGTTATGGGCGCAGCTCGACAGCGTCGATGGCAATACGGCGCAGCACACGGTCACCGCGGTGCTTGCGCGTCAGGCAGAGGAAGCGCAGAAGCGCAAGCGACGCGCAAAGCTATCCACAACGATAACGGGTTTGCTCGTGATCGTCGGATTGTCCGCGGCGCAGTTCAGCGCCGGCAATCACAGTCTCGCCGACGTGCTGCTCTCTGGACGTTTGTTTGCTGACTATCGCACAGCGGTGGGTGAGGACCAGGTCATCACCTTGAGTGATCAAACACGTCTGCACCTGAATACGTTTTCATCCGTCAACATCGAATACAGCGATACGGAACGCACCATTCACTTGTTGCAAGGAGATATACACCTGGATGTTGCCACCGATGCGGCGCGACCTCTGGTCGTGCGCAGCGGGCAGGCAAGTGCGCGCGCCTTGGGCACGGTGTTCAGCGTGCTCGATCGCGGCGAGCAGACCGAAGTCCGTGTGACTGAATCAGAGGTGGAAGTCTGTGCGGCCGATACAGCGCGACCGTGCCAGCGGTTGCAGGCGGGCGAACTCACCCGCGTGCGCGACGGCGACGTGCAGCTACCCGAGCTGATCGATCCAGGGTTTGTACACGACTGGTCACAGCAACTGCTGATCGTTGACGATCAGCCAGTGCTGGACGTGGTTGATGAACTCAGTCGCTACCACACCGGAATCGTACGCATCGACCGCAAGGCGTTGGCGGGCGACACCGTGTCGGGCGTCTTTGCGCTGAACGATTTTGCCAAGTCCCTGCAAGCATTGGAAGGCAGCGTGCCTTTGAGTGTGAGCCGGTATACCCCGATGTTGACCTTGATCGGAAAAAAATAATTCTCGTCACTATAGTTTTGTTGTTCTTGTGCGTCATAGCCAGTGATACCCAATAACGAGACGGCCGATACCCGTCGTCTCGTATGAATTCACTGTTCTAACGTGTTTGCACAGGAGCTTGTATGCGTCCCCCGTTTGCCCCTCATCCTCTGGTCATTGCGGTTGCCAGTCTCAGTAGTACAACAGTGACACTGGTTCATGCGCAGTCGCAGCAAGTCCTGAGCATTTCTATTCCTGCGGCACCGCTCACTCAGGCACTCAATCAATTGGCGCGGTCGGCGGGGATCGTCTTGTCGTTTGATCCGGCGATCGTCCAGGGCAAATCATCGCAAGCGATAGAAGGGGAATATACGTTTGAGCAGGCGCTATCGCGTTTATTGCAAGGCACGGGTTTAAGCGCAAGACAACAAAGCAACGGTGGCTACGTTGTGCAGCCGACCAGTGATGACGCGATGACGCTGGGGCCCGTGCGTATTGAAAGCACAGTGGAACCGCGTTTTGGAGAAGCACCTACCGAGCCGGGTGGTTTTAAGGCTGATTATCAAACCACCGCAACAAAAATGGCGCTGCCACTGCAGGAAACGCCGCAAGCGATATCAGTGGTGACACGAGACTTCATGGACGCCAGGCAAGCGCAAAGCTTGGAGACTGCCGTGGAGTTAACAGCGGGTGTGAGTAATGTCTCCAGGAAATCCGGCGGTAGCATGTTTGGTGGGTACGGCGCTATCGGACCCGAGTTTGCGTTACGCGGTTCTGAGGTCATTGACATAAAAAGCGATGGTTTCCGAGTCGGTACCACTGCTTGGGATATTTCGGCTTATGAACGTGTAGAAGTGGTTAAAGGCCCATCTGGTTTTTATGGGCAGGGTGATCTAGGTGGGTTTATCAATCTTGTCCGTAAAAAGCCGCAGGCAGAATTTGAAGCTCGCGTCAGCGGTCAGGCAGGGTCCTTTGATACCTATCGTACTGAAGCAGACCTCACGGGCGCACTCAATCGTCATCAAGACCTGCGAGGTCGCTTGACCCTTGCTTATCAGGATTCAGGGTCTTTTGTGGATGATATCGAAAGCGAAAGAGTCATGTTGGCGCCGAGCCTAGAATATATTGTGAGCGATAAGACACGCATATTGGCGCAGCTGATGTATCAGCGGGATGAGTTTGACTCCAATCCAGGCGTTTTTCTGCAAGTGACAGGCGACCGCGTAAAGCCCTTTGACAAATTCTCTGACCCCAGAGAATTGTTAGGTGCCACGGGTGACAAATCCGAGGTAGAGACCCGCGAAATCCTGCTCAGAGTAGATCATGAAATCTCGGATCATTGGCTTACCAGCTTGCTGCTGCAAAGTAATAAATCAACGCGGGATATTATCGAGGGAAACGCTGCGACGGTCTATTATTACGGGCCCACCAATCTCTACAATAGCTGGCTAAGGGATTCCAGAGAATTCACCTACTGGGCGGGAGAATTGCGACTCGAAGGTAAATTTGACGCTTTTGGCAAAGAACACCGAATTCTAGCCGGGTTGTCTCACGATGATGGGCACGAAGTCCGAGATTTTGGATTGGGCTGGAACTACATTGGCACGGTTGAAACCTTCACGGGAGACTTTTCGTCTTACGGCTTTCAAACCAGGGAAGATATTCCCACAACACTGGAAAACGACGTTACCAACACAAACAGCGCTGCCTTTATTCAATCAGTTCTGACTTTGCAGGAAAAAACAAAACTGCTTATCGCGGGACGCTATGACGAAACAGACAATTCTGGAACACAGGCAAACGCAGATATCGGAAAAAATCCAGATAAGGATTTTACTGGTCGCTTGGGTCTGACACACGCATTTACTAGCAATGTTAATGGCTATGCCATCTATGCAGAATCATTTACTCCCACAACTGCAATGGATCGAGATGGCAGGACACTCGACCCCATCAAAGGAGAGGGCTACGAACTCGGCCTCAAAACCGAGTGGTTCGATAATAGGCTGGGTGCTACTTTAGCGGTATATCGTCAAGACTTAACCAACAGGCCAGTCACTGATCCGGTTGATGCGAACTTTAGCGTGTCATCAGGCTTGCATCGCAGTGAAGGCATTGAACTAGAGGTGACCGGCTCTCCCTATCCTGGGGTAACGATTGCGGCAGCGGCGTCATGGCAGGATAACGAATTTATCAAAGACGATAGTTTTGAAGGACTCTCCATCAGTGGCTCGGTTGACAATCAGTTCAGTTTTTACGGCGGCTATGAATGGCGAGGGGGCGCGATGGATGGCCTGAGCATCGGCGCCACTATTTTGGTGGTTGATGAGCGCCAATTAATCTTAAATGACTTTGATGCAGGTGGTTATCGACAAGGGTATATTGAAGGTTATGAACGAGTCGATCTTCATTTTTCGTACAGTGGGATCGGCAATTGGGATATGGAGCTGTTGATCAGAAATCTCGCAGATAGCGTTTATATTGAATCGGCGGATAGAGTCTGGGATGGTGCCAGTTTCGGTTCTCCCCGCGCTGCCCTGTTCAAAGCGACTTACCACTTCAACTGACATGTTCTCTTTCGCTCGAACCCCCTAAACTATCCCACGCTGCGTGCAGAGTGGGTGTCAATCAGTCATGGGTGCGATGTGCAATCAGTGTTTTGACAAGCGCATTCGTCTTTTGAAGTGAGAATCGTTATCGTTTAGTATCTTGCCCTTTGGGCCATGCCGACGCGTGGCCGAGATGTGTGGGTAAGCGGTTTATGTCGAAGCAGGAGTTGGTGCTGCAGCAGCAAGTGCAGCATTTATATGCAGAAAATCACGGTTGGCTGCTGCGTCGCTTGCGGGCGCGTCTGGATTGTTCGCAACAGGCAGCCGATTTCGCACAGGACACCTTTGTCCGCATACTCGCCGGCCACAACGCCAGCGAACGGATCGAGATTCGCGAGCCGCGCAGTTATCTGGCAACCATCGCCAATCGTGTCTTGATTGACCATTTTCGCCGCCGCGCGCTCGAAAAAGCCTACCTCGAAGCCTTGCAGTCGCAACCCGAAGCCGTCGTTATCGCACCTGAAGAACGCTTGGCGCTGTTGCAATGCTTGCATGCGCTTGATGACATGTTGAGTGGTTTGGGTAGCAATGTGAAGCGCGCGTTTTTGCTGTCGCAGTTGCAGGGCTTGCCCTATGCGGAGATCGCACAGCAGCTGGGGGTGTCGGTGAGTTCGGTGAAAAAGTATATGGCCAAGGCGACCTCCCGTTGCCTTGTGTACGCGCTGGAACATGGGCTCTAGCGACGTACCCAACCTCGCGCCCAAGGCCGCCCAGCGGCAAGCCTTAGACGAGGCCGCCGAGTGGTATGCCACGCTGTGTTCGGGTAGCGCAGATACGCGCGATGAACAGCGATTGCAGGCCTGGCTCGCGGGTGACGCGTTACATCGCTGGGCATGGGAGCGGGTAGGGCAGTTGCAAACGCAACTCGGGCAATTGCCCGGCAGTCTTGCCGTGGAAACACTCGGTCGCTCTGAGCAATATCTGCAACGCCATCGCCGGCAGCTCCTAAAGGGAGTGGTGCTCGCAATCGGCGCAGGACCTTTAGGCTGGGCGGCGTACCGCTCAGGCGCCCACCACCGTGTATTCGCTGATCAATACACATCGGCCGGCGAGGTAAAATCTCTGCGCCTGGCGGATGGTTCACAACTGGTGCTTAACACCGCAACGGCCGTGGACATCCGGTTTACCGCCAACACCCGACAACTGATCTTGAAACAGGGCGAAGTGCTCGTCGAAACGGCCAAGCCTTCTGCTACTGATGAAGACTCACGCCCATTTATCGTCGATACGCCTGCAGGCCAGGTGCGCGCCTTGGGTACGCGCTTTACGGTGCGCACCATGGATGGCGAGGGCTCGGGGCCTGTCACCCGCGTGAATGTGTATCAGCACCGCGTCGAAGTGACCAATGGCGCGGGCCAGCGGCAGATCTGCCCCACAGGCAGCCGCATGGACTTCAGCGACACCGCCCTCTATGACGTGCGCAGCCCCACGCAAAGTGATGCTTGGATGCGCGAGCGCTTGGTGGTGGACAATATGCCGCTCGATGCGTTTATCGCGGAGCTCGGCCGCTATCGCACGGGCATCTTGCGCTGCGATCCTGACGTGGCCCACTACAAAATCAGCGGCGTCTTTATGACGAACGATACCGACCAAGCCCTGCGTGCCGTGGCAAAGTCCTTCCCCGTGACTGTCCGCTATCGTTCCCGCTATTGGGTGACCATCTCGCGTTAGCCACGATATAAAAAACCTCGAGTGCCGCGCGGTACCTTTTTCAATCTCATGCGACCTATGCAGTGATCCAAGCTGTTTTAGTTAACGAATAGGGCCCGCATGAAACACCGCATGTTCACGAAAGCTGCAAAACACCAGGCTGGTAAAGCCGCTCGATCGACTGAGTTGGTTAAAGCCATCGCTCACGCCTTAGCAGGGTCTTCTCCTGCCTTAGCGCTGGCTGCCGCGCCAATCGCTGTCTATGCGCAAAATGCGGTGAACACAGTCAGTATACCTCCAGGCAAATTGGGCACGGCATTGAACCTGTTTGCGGAGCAATCGGGTGCGGTTGTCTATTTCGATGCGAGCTTAACTGACGGTAAAACCACGCCCGGATTGAACGGGGAATACCGTGTGTTGGAGGGGTTACTGCAGCTCCTGGCTGGCTCTGGATTACAGGCCGTGTCTGAAAGCGATGGCAGTTTTCGGATCGTTAATCCCGTTTCTGATGAGGATGCGATGACGCTGGGGCCCATTCGGGTAGAAAGTACTGCCGAGGCGAGATTTGGTGATGCGCAGGCAGAGTCAGGCGGTTACAAGGCGGGTTTTCAAACCACTGCGACGAAACTCGCCTTATCGCTCAGGGAAACGCCGCAGGCCTTATCGGTCGTGACGAGAGATTCGATGGATGCGCGCCAAGCTAATGATATCTATACAGCGACGGAATTGTCTGCAGGTGTTGGAGACTTTGGTTGGTGGGCTCCCCCCGGGCCATTCGGTGGACGCGGTCGTGAAACGAATTTGTATTCGATCAGAAACCAAAGTGTTGGAACGTATGGGCTGAGGTCCGATGGCTTTTCGATTGCCTCAACCAGCACCATCGATTTAGCGGCATACGAGCGGGTCGAGGTGGTGAAAGGGCCATCAGGCTTTTACGGACAAGGCTCATTGGGGGGATTTATTAACCTGGTGCGCAAAAAACCTCAAGAAGCATTCACTGCGAATATCTCTGGTCACGCCGGTTCGTATAATACGTATCGGACCGAAGCCAATATCACCGGCGCATTGAATCAGGACAAAAGTCTGCGTGGCCAACTAACGGCAGCCTATGAAACCGAAGATTCGTTTGTTGACGAGATCGGTTCCGATACAACACTGTTTGCGCCCAGCATCGAGAAAATCATCAACGACAGAACACGCGTATTATTGCAAGTGCTGTATCAGAGAGACGAATACAACGTTAACTACGGAAATACAGTAAAAGTGGAGGACGGCAGAGTCGTCGCCTTTGACACACCTCGGTCATACCTGTTTGGCATCCATGGTGATGAAAAATCAGTGGATGAAACGATTGGCGCCAATCTTAAGATTGATCATGAGTTGTCAGATCGGTGGTTGGCATCGCTATTGTGGCAGAACAACGACTCCTCCCGCAGTGTAATACAACCCGGATACGGTTCCTGCTATGCAGGGTATGGCTTTGCGATCTTAGCGGATGCACGTGATGTAGACAGTGATCACTGGGCAGGAGAGCTTCGCTTGCAAGGAAAGTTCAATGCGCTGGGTCGGGAGCATCAACTTGTTGTTGGCCTGCAACGCAACGAGTGGGATGAACTCTTCGCCAATGGCTACCAGTACGTGGACAGCTACCTGTACGTTGACCACCCCACAGACTTGGATTTCGCGAGCTACGACATCGTCACCCGGGCAGACATTCCCTTCACATTTCACCGGTTCACTGAACAACGCAATGATGCTGTCTATGCTCAAGCCGTGTTTGAACTGCAGGATCGCACGAAGCTGCTGATCAATACACGATACGATCAACTCGATCAGAAGAGATGGCAGAAAGGAAGCGACGAAGTCTTTGAAAACTCCGTCAATGCATCGACCTATCGGATTGGCTTGGCGCACGAGTTCAATAGTGAGATTTCGGCCTATCTTACCTACGGCACATCGTTTGACCCGGTGCGCGCGGAAGGTAGAGACGGCCAGATTCTCGACCCTATAGAGGGTATTGGCTACGAATTTGGTCTTAAGTCTGAATGGTTTGATGAGAAGCTCGGTGCAACGCTCGCTGTTTACCGGCAAGAATTGGATAACAGGCCCATCACCGATCCAGCGAGTCTATTTGCCAATGACGGTACTCGTGAGACTTGCGATATGTCGGCTGGCTTGCATCGCAGTGATGGTATAGAAATGGAAATTGCCGGTGAACCGATGCCCGGACTCACTGTTGTTGCTGCCGCAAACTGGTCTGACAACGAATACCTGGATTCAGACGATCCCTTAAAAGGGAAGCCGGAAGTTGGTTCTGCTGACGAGCAATTCAGCTTCCTGATTCACTATGAATTCCAGGGTGAACCCTTAAGTGGATTCGGTATAGGTACGACCTATGTCAGGCTGGGAGACCGAAGAATGGCATCCCAATGGAACGATTTTAGGGTTGATGGCTACGAACGGGTCGACCTGAACCTGTCCTATAAGGGCTTGCCTGATTGGGATTTCTCATTAAACGTGAGAAACCTGTTTGATAAAAAGTACTTTGAGCGAGTCAGGTATACACCGGGTAACGGGTATTTCTATGGTTCTCCCCTGTCAGCCTTGTTTAAGGCAACTTATCACTTTGATTGATCATCGCCAAAAGCCAATGAGAAATCCCGTATTGATGGCGGGATTTCTGCGTGCAAATTTTTGTGTAACGACAAAGATCTGATCGAAGGGCGGTACACACCGCACCATTACCAGCGACTAAGATTCGCCTATCTGCGAATGAATCTCATTAGCATTGCTGCGATTCTGTGGTAGACTGCCCCGCAGTCAACGCTTTCACAGCCAGTTAATGAATCATTCAGCCAACACAGCCCTATCGCCAGGTGTGCGATATCGAGGGCGCATTCAGCTTGGATCTGTCGTTCGCCTTCACCAGGGTGTCGGTGATGCCGGCAAAGGCGAGTACGGTGTCTGTTATGAGGTCTTCCATACGAATCACTGTGGTGAGATGACTGAGGGCTACAGCTTTGTTTTTGAGCATGGCCACTGCACGAGTCTCTTGCCGGATGAGATTGACGACACACTCCTGTTGACCGGTCGCGTCAGCCGATCGCATCAATACCGCTGGTTTACCTACGTGAATGATGTGATTCAACATTGGAAAGAGGGGGGCTTTGATGATGCGTTTCGTCCCGCCCCCAAGTTGACCCTGCTGAAATAACGCGATGACAGAATGGCACGCGCGACGCTTGCCTGATCATCCTGCCGTTTTCGCCGTTCCTTCACAGCGCCCTCACACCCCCGCGCCCATAGCCCGTATACCGGACCAAGCTGACTGCCCGAAACCTTGGCCCAGTGTTTCAGTTGCTCGCTGGCAACAGGCGTCTGAACCCGTAGCCTCATACGTCAGTGCGTTTAAGTTTTGTCAGACGAATCCGATGATACTAGCCAGGAACTGCTTTTTTGGAGATAAGGATGTCTCAATGATCGTTTTTTTCTGTTGTATTTGCCACGCTGTTTTTCTTCTCTGTGCCCGCTTCGGCCGCTGAATCACCCGAGTTTATTGAAGGTTCTACCGTCATTGATGCTGCTCAAGCGAAAGACTTGTTTGAGCAAGAGGCACTGTTTGTCGATGTGCGCAAAGACAGTGACTGGGAAGCCGGGCGTGTGCCGGGTGCGGTTCACCTGGAGCTGAAGCAAGTTTTCTCTGAAGAAAAACTGCTCGAAGAGATGGATAAGTCAGAACCCGTGGTGATTTACTGCAATGGCGTCAAATGTCTGCGCAGTGCCAAAGCGGTGAAGCTCGCCTTGGCGTGGGGATTCTCTGAGGTGTATTACTTTCGCAACGGATTTCCCAGTTGGAAAGCTGCAGGCATGCCGGTTGAGTAGCGGTACGCCATCACCCTCCTGGTTCATCTGAATCGTTTCTCCAACGGAGATTAGCTATGTCCCTGCGCCTGCGTTTAGTGTTGTTGTTTTCGACGATTATCGTCATCGTTGCGTCCTTGCAGATGGGGCTCAATCTCTGGAGCGGGGAGCTGGCATCCCAACGGTTCAACCAAAACCTGCTGGAGAACTATCAGGGGCACTGGCAGAAGGTTATCGAATTGCAAAAAGACGATATGCTCGATGAGCAAAAGAGTCTGACGCGCGATCGAACCATTGTGAAATCGCTGCGCAAAGAAGACCATGCACGTGTGGGTGAAAGTGCGTTCGCCACCTTTAACCGCCTGAGTACATCGGGCGTCATCGATTACTTGGATATTTATGCCAAGACAGGTGACGTCGCGTATTCCAGCAGTCAGGCGCAGACCCCCATCGGCGGGATGGCGAAAGAAGCGTTCGATGAACAGGAGGTTCGCTCGGGTCTGATGACCATGGGTGAAGGGCACTTGGTCATCGGGGTCTCTTTTCCGTTGTATTATCGCGGCAAGCTTGTGGGCGCCGCACGTTACGGCAAGCGTATTGATACCGCCCTCGCCGAGTTCACCACCATGACCCAAACGCAGGCCTTGTTCGTACAGCCAGCGGGTGAGGTGGTCGCAGATCCGCAGTCACTGGCGCAGAACATCGATATACAACTGCCTGACTCGCAAGCCGCTCAGGTGTACTCGGCTGAGATTGAAAACCAACACCATTTCGTCAGCGTGTTGCCCATTCAGACCGAAACAGGCCATCTCCTTGGCTTTGTCGTCAGCGCCAAAAATGATCACGACAACTACCAACAGACCCGTACGCTCAAGCTGACGGAGTTCGCAGTGACCGCCATTGCGCTCGTGTTGTCGATCGTGGTCTTGCGATGGGTGCTCGGCATCTCGCTCAAGCCGTTGGGCACGGCGATCAAAACGCTGCGCGACATCGGCGCTGGTGATTTGGATACGCAAGCCTGGAGAGGGGAATGGCGCGGCGAGTTTGCAGCATTGATGTCTGAGCTCGGCGAAATGCAAATGCAGCTCAATCAGCGCACGCAGATTGAGCAGCGCTA
>DOIU01000059.1 GCA_003511825.1 Gammaproteobacteria bacterium
AACCACGCCCATCGGCTGATTTCGACCGTCTTACCGATGGGGTTCGGCAGCGCATCCAGTGGCGGCTGCTGCACGATACGATAGCCATCAATACCGATCGTCAGGTAAATACCCGCCAGAATAAACACCGCTACACCGACCAGTCCGGAGACCTTAATCCAGGCTTTTACGCGCTCAGCGAGCTCACCTTCGGTACGCATCTGAATCCAGATTCCGCCATGCATGGTCAGCAATGAAAAACTGACAATGCCCGCGAGCAACGCAAACGGATTCAGCAAGGCCCAAAAAGAACCGGTGTAGTAAACGCGCAGGAACTCGTCCAAGTGAAACGGCACACCCTGGAGTAGATTGCCAAACACCACGCCAAAAACCAGTGATGGCACAGCACCACCGACGAACAACCCCCAATCCCAGGTATGACGCCAGCGAGGATCCTTAAACTTACTGCGATAATCAAAGCCTACCGGGCGAAAAAACAACGCGAACAGCACCAATAACATCGCGAAGTAAAACCCAGAAAAAGCCGCCGCATAGACCGCAGGCCACGCCGCGAAAATCGCGCCACCGGCCGTGATTAACCACACCTGGTTACCGTCCCAGTGAGGCCCGACCGTGTTGATAATCACTCGACGCTCATCGTCGGTGCGACCAACAAAGGGCAGCAAATTACCCACCCCCATGTCCATGCCATCCGTGACGGCAAAACCAATCAGCAGCACCCCAACGAAGAGCCACCAGATCATCTTGAGTATTTCATAGTCAATTATCATGTCTGTCACCCTACGCTATGTGTTGGTCGGCTGCGCATCGCCGACATGGTCAGCGGCCGCGAGCTTCTCGAAATGGTAGCGCCCGGTGCCGAGCGAGCTCGGCCCTTTACGCGCGAAGTGAAACATCAACCACATTTCGATAATGAACAAAATCGTATAGAAGGTGACAAACCCCGCGATACTGAGTTTGATGTCGGCCGCAGTCAGGCTCGATGTCGCCAGGAAGGTCGGCAGCACTTCACCTATCGCCCAAGGTTGCCGGCCGAACTCGGCGACGAACCAACCCGTTTCAATCGCAATCCAGGGCAACGGAATGCCATAGAGGGCGATGTACAACAGCCAACGTTTTTCGTGGTTAACCCGTTTGGCGCAGTAGTAAAACGCCAGCAGAAAGATACCCAGCATCGTAAAACCACACACCACCATGATGCGGAACGCCCAGAACAACGGCGCCACCATGGGAATACTGTTCTCAACCGCAAGCTGAATCTGCTCGTCGGTCGCATCGACAACGTTCGGCGTATAGGCTTTCAGCAACAGGCCGTAACCGAGATCGTGCTTGACCGCATCAAAAGCCGCAATATTTTCGGGCGTATCCTCGCCGTTACGCAGCTTTTGCAGCAGGCCGTAAGCCTCCATACCCGAGCGAATACGCACCTCGTTACTCTTCATGATGTCTTTGAGACCCGTGACTTCCCCATCCAGCGAGCGCGTGGCGATCAGGCCCATGACCCACGGGATTTTGATCGCGTTGTGCGTCTCTTGCGCTTCCTGATCAGGCACCCCGACCAACGTAAAGCCCGCGGGAGGCGTATGCGTATCCCACTCTGATTCGATCGCCGCGAGCTTGGTCTTCTGGACGTCACCCAATTCATAGCCGGACTCGTCACCGAGAATGATGACCGAGACGATGGAGGCCAACCCAAAGCCTGCCGCCACCGCATACGACCGCTTGGCAAACTCAACATCGCGCCCTTTGAGCAAATACCATGAGGAAATCCCCAGGACGAACATGGAGCCGGCAACGTAACCGCCCGCTACGGTGTGGATAAACTTCACCTGCGCCACTGGGTTGAGCACAACCTCGGCAAAACTGACCATCTCCATCCGCATGGTTTGGTAGTTAAACTCTGAGCCGACCGGATTCTGCATCCAGCCATTGGCGACGAGAATCCACAGAGCGGAGAGATTGGTACCGAGCGCTGTCAGGAACGTGACGACCAAATGCTGGCGTTTGGACAGGCGTTCCCAGCCCAGGAAGAACATCCCGACAAAGGTGGACTCCAAGAAAAAGGCCATCAAGCCCTCAATCGCGAGTGGCGCACCGAAGACATCGCCCACGTAGTGCGAGTAGTAAGACCAGTTGGTCCCAAACTCAAACTCCATGGTCAGCCCAGTGGTGACCCCGAGGGCAAAGTTAATCCCGAACAGCTTCCCCCAGAACTTGGTCATGTCGCGGTAGATTTCTCGCCCGGTCATGACGTACACCGATTCCATAATAACCAGAATCCATGTCAGACCGAGCGTGAGGGGCACGAACAGGAAGTGATACAAAGCGGTTATCGCGAACTGCCAGCGCGACAGTTCTATCATTTCCGGATCAAGCATACGAGTACTCCTGTTGCATCAGCTTGCAGGATGCCCTGCAGGCTTTGGAAAAAAAGTTTCAAGCAGCCAATGACACAGTCACCGCATCACGAGCGGCCTGTGTCGTCAGCCTGTTTCCTGCCTCCAACACCCTCGCACCACACTGATCAAAGCGTTTGCGGGGGTGCGTCGTGTGTTCGCATTGGCGGTCGCTGTTGGCTATGCCCTGGGGGAAGTGGGCTGTCGCCAATGCATCACACAAATACTTTTTTCCATTTCCCATAACTCGCTTCCTTGCCGATGATTATAATCATTTTAATGGCATTAGTCCACACATTCCGCAGTGGCATTATCGCAGAGTTGCAGTGTTGCCCTTGATGCAATACCGGCACATTAAGTAAGGTTATTGGCATCCGCCAAGAACGCCGGCAAGGCTTCGACCCATGCCTGCATTGTATTGCTTGCCATGGCTGTGGGCGCTTCCATAAAGGACACCACAAATGCCGATGCAGTCTCGGCAACGCCTATGGAACGGGGCCTCACAGCCAATGCATCGGTTGTTAAGAGGCGCGTACCAAAGCAAAAAACCACGTTTCGGGCATCGACGATACCGGGGTCGACATCTCCCCCTTCTAATCCCAGGGTATGACTGTAGTGATCAAACTCGCCCACCAAGCGTGTCACTGGATGATCATCAATCATACCGATCAGGTAGTTGACAATATCCTGCGTCGATGCAAGTCCTGTCTCACGCTTGCAAATATCCTTAATAAAAACAGGGTATTTATCCTGCAATAATGTTCTTTTCATCGCAGCCCGTCCTTTCTTGTCACGTACAGATAAAACCGTGGCTGCCCATGGTATAGTCGCTTCGGTCGAACGTTTTTTATCCGGCAGGCATCCGCAGTAAGGCACATTGTTACCCGCAACCCCCGACTCAACATTGAAAAAATTAAATTCAGCGAACTTTTTTTCTGAGCTGACGAGTTTGCAATGAAGCAAAAGACGATTGAGCAAGCGTGGCGCGGTGCAGAGCGATGCAAGAGTTGCGGCATTCGCCACCTGGCGCTGTTTGCAGATATTCCGCAGGAAAGCTTTGACCGCATCCACTTGCCCATCGATGACATTACCTTTGAACCTGGTCACAGACTGTATCTCCAAGGCGATGATATTCCCTTCGTCTTCACCATCCGGTCGGGCTTGGTCAAGCTCGCCCAACGCATGCGCAATGGTGATCGACGCATCGTGCGCGTGCTGGGTCAAGGAGACTTGGCCGGCCTCGAAGGCCTGGAGGGTTTGCCGATGGACCACGACGCCATCACGCTTGACCACGTCACTGTGTGCCGAATCCCTAAGTCCGTGGTCAAATCTCTTCGTCGAGATAACCCTGAGCTGCACATGGCGCTCTTGCAGCGCTGGCAATCCGCGCTCAGCGCAGCCAACACCTGGATCACCCAGCTGTCTACTGGCAGCTCTAAAAAACGCGTAGCCCGCTTACTGATGTTTCTGCATGAACGGTCCGTCGATGATACGTTCTTCTTACCGACACGCGACGACATGGGGGCCATGCTCGGCATAACCACAGAAAGCGCCAGTAAGGCCACGGCTGAATTCAAACGTAAAGGGTGGTTAAAAACGGTGGGGCAGAACCGCGCCTGTATTGACGTAGATGAGCTCGCCCCCGCTTGCGAATAACGTTTCGCAGCTTTGAAGCGTCATAAGTCGCTAAAAAAACAAGCCAGGTTTGTGTTTTTGGGCATCAAGCCAAAACACGGCAACGCTCGCCTTTATACGATCAACTGCTACGTTCCCACTATATTATCAAGCCTGGCCTGTATTTCATTGCTACTGAGGCCTTGCACCTCAAACACTTTACGCGGCGAGCTTGACCCCGAAACCAGCACGACAGCGCCTCTCGGCAATCCCAAAGCCTGAGCCAACAGTGCGATTAACGCGGCATTCGCACGCCCCTTATCGGCAGGCGCGGCCACCCGTACACGCAGTGCATCCCCGTACCATCCGACGATTTTGTCTTGCGATGCGCCGGGTACGGCTTTGACGGACAAACGCGCAGCGCGCCTCATGAATCACCATAGACCAGCGCGAGGCCATCACGCGCAATGTCTACCAACGGTAACTGACACACTTGATCCACGGTTAACCACGCGACCAAATCTGTGGTACCCGCTACTTCTGCCCGCAACTGCCCCTCAAGGATTCGCGCTTGGTAGAGAATACGGATACCGTGGAACTCATGATCTTGAGTGTCTTCGTAGCAACAGGTGATTGCATCCACCTGATCGTGTACCACGTGCAAGCCTATCTCCTCAAAGACCTCGCGCACCACCGTATCCGACGGATGCTCAGCAAACTCGACACCTCCGCCTGGCAAGGTCCACATGCCCTGCCAACGCGGCACTTGTGGGGAAATGCGGCAAAACAACATCTGCTCGCCGCGCGTAAGGAGCGCATAGGCGCCCACACGAGTATTGCGGGGTTTTTGCATCATAGTGAATAAGGTCAGGTGTTCTTCTGCAGGATGTGCGTGGGCTTTCCGTCCAGGCTGACGGTGTTTTTCTTTTCCCAATACCGTCTGACACCGCTTTCACCTTGACGCGTTGCCCAGCTGATAAGTTGATCCCGATCGCCGACATAGTCCATCAATGGCACCCCAAACCCGCACGACGCCTGCACCAGCGTCACGCGCACATCGAAGCACTGCCGCGCACCCGGCAATGACGGAAAAACTGCGGCAATTTCCGTCCATTGCGGATCGTTTTTGTGCACAGCTGTCGCCTCACCGTAGAGACGCAGGATCATTGGGTCTCCATCAAACGCACAGAACATGATCGTCATACGCGGATCTTCCAAGACATGGGCCGCACTCTCGTTGCCACTGCCGGTCAGATTGAGCCAGGCAACACGATTTTCTCCCAGTACCCGGAACGTCTCCATGCCCTTAGGCGATAGATTCACATGCCCTTCTGCCGCCGCAGTGGCCACAAAAAACAGTTTTTGATGCTCAATAAACGTGCGAAGTCGCGGTGTAATCTCTGAAAACTGTTTCGCCATATTGGCATTCTCCTAACGCACTCAGCGCGGCTCTTGACTGTCTTCGCTGAGCGCTTGATCGAGTGTTTGAATTTGGCGAATGATATCAACCAACTGATGCCCGGTGGGTGTCAAGGCGTACTCTGTGCGTGGCGGCACCTCGGGATAGCTGGTTTTCTGTAGCAATCCGTAGTCGGTCAACTTACGCAGCCGCTCCGACAAGACTTTTGCGGAGATACCCTCAATGAAGCGCTCAAGGGCTCCTGGTCGATCAACCCCCTGCCGAATCGCGAGCAGCACCGACACTGACCATTTACACCCGACCACTGCTTCGAGCTTGCGGTATTGACTGGCTGCAGGAGCCATTTTTTTCTCCTGGTTTTTCGACAATTTACACCAAAAAGTGCCTACCCGACCAAAAAGTGCCCTCTGTTGGCTGGAAGCCGGTGCACCTACACTGTCTTCGTGCGCACATTCTTATGTTAACGAAAAAGAGGAGTTCTACCATGCAACACAAAGCGATTTTTTATCACGCCGGCTGCCCTGTCTGCGTCGCTGCCGAAGAAAACCTGGCCAACGCGATCGATCCGGCACGGTATACGGTGGACATCGTCCATCTTGGCGAACACCCCGCCCGTGTCAGCGAAGCTGAAACCGCCGGGGTAAAATCTGTCCCCGCGCTGGTGTTGGACGGGACGGCCTTCCACATTAACTTTGGCGCCAATCTCAGCGACCTCGCCTAACCCACTTCTGTGGCGCTCACCCAGGTGGGCGCCACAGCGGACATCAACGCTAGGCGTCAACGGCGAGCTTGCTGCGCAAGTGGCACCGCACTGTTGGCCATTCACTCGCCACGATGGAGTACACCACCGTATCCCGCAGTGTGCCATTGGGCAGCACCTGATGGTGGCGGAGAATACCATCTTGCTTCGCCCCCAACCGTTCAATCGCTCGGCGTGACGCATGGTTCATCACATGGGTGCGAAACTCCACGGCGTGCGCTTGGCACGCCTCAAACACCTGCGACAACAGCAACAACTTGCACGCCGTATTCACCGGGGTGCGTCGCACCGACGCGCTGTACCAGGTGTAGCCAATCTTCGCGCGTTTGTTGTCAGCATCAACGCGGTAAAAGCGCGTCGTGCCCACGATCTTGTCATCGGCCAAGGCGCGCACGGCATACGCGACATCCCCTTGCTCTGCCCCGGCAACAGCGCGCGCCACGTAATCACGCATGGCGTCCGGATGCGGTACCGATGCATACCACAGTTTCCAGCTCTCACCGTCAGCCACGGCGGTTTGTAGTGCCTCGACGTGCGCTATGCGCAGCGGCTCCAAACGCACAACGCGATCTTCCAAGACAGACTCAGGTATCCACGACAACGGAATTATCTCCTATTCGCACTGAAGACCGGCCGCAACACACTGCCACGCCACTTGCGACCATAAACACGCGCGAGTATAGCGCAGTTTCCAGACAGGCTGCCGCACCATCAGGAACTCGCCAAGAAACAATTGAAACACTCCGCGCAGTTTTGGAAATCCTTGAGAAATGCGCGAACCAGACAGTGATCCGCACATCATCAATGCATCGAGGAATCCATCAATGAACACTATCGCAATGAAACGCCAGAGCACAACACCAGCACATTGTCACGCAAACCACATTGACGCCACAGGTGCCACCGTTGCTAAAAGCTCGGTCGCGAGCAACGCCATCTACGGGACAGTCTGGAGTGGTCGACAACATCAGCATCATTGGATCGCACGCCAATACAAGACTGGCAGAAACTCAGGGGATTAAGATCGATTTTGTCAACACTCAGCTGGGGGTCGCATACCATCGATCGCTGCAAAAAAACACCGATCTTATTGCTGACATCAGCTATGTGAGAACAGAACTGGTTATTTCAAACGACACACGATCTGCAAGCCGGGGAGACGGTTCGGGTTATAAACTGGGTGCCGGCGTCAGACACCAGCTCTCGGACCGTATCGAATTACACTCATCACTTGACTATTTATCGGTAGAAAGCGGCACTGACACCGCCTTGACCGTCGGCGGGCGCTATTACTTCACCCACAGATTTTCAGCAGGTGCAGGCTATACCACGGGCGACTTCGACGGCATCACTGGCAGCTTGCGACTCAATTTCTAACGACCAAGCGCCAATTGGATCAATACAATACCGACCCCGTTACCACAGAGTGAAGTCCGAGTCCGTACAAAAACAGACTCGGACTTCACCGGTGACCTTACCCCGCGTTCGCTTTGGCATGTAGGTCATTGACCTTTATCGGCCTTCAGGCATTGCCGCACATATTTACCAGCCGACCGATAGTGACTCGGCCCAGCGGCTTCCGCCCAACGACCCGGCGTCCAGTTGTTGTTCGCACCTTTCATGGGCCCACCATACAAATCGGCGTTAGAGTGAGCGTTAATAAACGTTAACAACTTCTTGTGATTGAGTTGCAGTTTATGGTTAACATCATCCCAACTGAGATCCGCTTGCTGCGCGCGCAATTGCTGGTTGTATTCTTTCAGTTGATTCCACTTGTATCCCTTTGCCGGGAAAAACACCGCCTTTCCCGCCATCCCGTCTTTGTACCAGCCGAGAAACAGCGTAATCCAATGCGCGCGATGCCCGATGACATCTTTCAGCGAGGTGTTTTCATCTCTGATTTTAGTCGCCGTAGCCACATCAATACGCTCAAGCAACTCGCTCAGTTTAGAAAACTCTTTGTCTGTCACTGCTAACAGTTCGTCTTTATTGCTTGCCGCCATAACCCCTCCTTTTCTCCTTTATCGTCTCCCACCGGCGATCTGTCTTTGACGTTCGTCAAGCATTGTTCAGCGGGTTGACGGGTGTAACCCGCAGAGAGTCAGGGCGAGTCCATGAGACGTTATGCTTGTTGGTAAGACACTCGCTATGCTAAACACACGAAAAAGCGCCCCCGACTCACCGCTCACCTGGGTAAACACCATGACATCGATACGCAACCATCGCTATTCGACCAACAGGCTCATCGTCGACGAATGGCACTCTCTGACTCACGCAGACTGGCCGACGCAGGATCTTCCCAAGCTCGTTATGGATATCCCCTCGGAACGAGTGACGCTGAGTCTGCCACCTGCGTGGCAAGGCCCCTATACGTGCGCACGCGCTCATCAATGGATTCGAGACCGCGACAATGAAAGCATTACTCTACTGGCCGTTGAAAAAGCGTCTCAAAAAGCCATAGGCATAGTGATCGTGTTTGAGGCCGACAACGACGGGAACGTGCGACTGGGCTATCTGCTGGACGAAACAGCCTGGGGTAAAGGGTTCGCCAGCGAACTCGTCGGGGGCTTTGTCGAGTGGTGTCGAGATCATCATATTATCTCGATAACGGGTGGCGTCGAACGAGGCAATGTCGCCTCCGCGCGTGTTCTGGAAAAGTGCGGTTTTGTCGCTGAACCAACAACCGGCGAATCCGATGAACAACTGTTCAAAATGGTGCTGGCGTGATGTTTATGACGCAATGAAGTGCGGTTTCCAGTGTTCGCGAAAACGCGCGCTCTGGCCTCATCCTGACCAAAGCTCGGTTTCGGGGTGAAATTGCGACCAGGCGAACCAGAACGCTTGGTGGCTTCCCAGATCAGACCCGTCGGCATCGACGGCCTTAATACCGCCTGCCGCAAGCGTCAACCGTACATTTTCAACTGCAATCTCGT
>DOIU01000293.1 GCA_003511825.1 Gammaproteobacteria bacterium
CAGATGTACGTGACAACGTTGCTACTATCCACGAGCACGCTTGTGATGGCGGGTTTGGCGCGGGAAGCGGTCTGCATGCATATGTGCCCCTACGCCCGTTTTCAGAGTGCGATGGTCGACAAAGATACGCGTATCGTGTCTTACGATCGCACGCGTGGCGAGCGTGATCAGGGTCGGAGCAAACCGCGAAAAAACCGCAAGCAACGCGCCGATCGCATCAACGCCGGCGTGGGCGACTGCGTGGACTGCAACTACTGCGTACACGTGTGCCCGACCGGCGTGGACATCCGCGAAGGTTTGCAAATCGGCTGCATACAGTGCGGACTCTGTATTGACGCCTGCACTGACATTATGGGTCGTCTGAACTGGGGTGACGGACTGATACGGTTCAGCGCTGAAAAAGCCGACGCCGGAGAAACGCCCCGATGGCTGTCACCCAAAACCGTGGGATACGGCGTGACGCTGGTCACCACCACCGCCCTACTGCTGATCGCGATGGCGGCAAGGCCCGCACTGGAGACCTCCGTCCACCAAACCCGTAACCCGCTCTATGTGGAACTGCATGACGGGCGTATCCAAAACCGGTATATCATCAAACTGAAAAACCAAACCGATCAGCCACAAACGTGGCAGCTGTCCCTGGATGCCCTGCCCGATGCGGAACTCGATACAGGACATGCAACACCTATCACCCTACCGCCTCTGCAAGCGGTGACACTGTATACCAACGTCAAGCGTCCACGAGACAGCAATCAGACAAACACATCCATGGAAGCCTTCCATTTTCTCGCAACTCCTGTGGGAGCGGCAGACACACGGGAGCCGGTAAAGATAAAAGCCGGCTTTTATACACCCAGGGCGGTGTATTAGAAGGTGCCGGCATTGCAGAAAACATGCTCTCAGGGCTCAATCAAACATGAGGGCAGGCGCTCCCCACCGTCTCCGACGGCACGAGGCCGACCTGCCCTCGTGGACGCAATCTGAGGCCACTAAACCGCCAACTCTCAGAGATAACCCAAGGCTTTCGCTGCCTTTTGGGTTTCGGCCAAGTGATGCTCAAACCCGGGCAGGATCTTAGTCATCAGATCCCGCAAGGCATCACTCTGACTCGCCGGAATCAACACCTCCTTAACCGCCTGAATGGCGGCCGTATGAAAGGCAATATCATGCTCGAGGTAGGCCTTGTCAAAGGCTGCACCATCAAGCCCGGACAACCGCTGCAACACCTTGGCATGCTCAGCCGTGGCCGCGGCTCGCGAGGCTGGCAAGGTGCGAGCCACCTTGAGTGAATTAGCCAACTCTGCCGCCATCTGCCGCACCTGTGTATGATCGCGCTGGACCATCTCAGCCAAGCTGACAACCTGCGGGGAGGACCCCTTAGCAATCCCTAAGCCCGCCGTCTCGATATCAAAAGTGTTCACCTGATTGTAAATCGCGATGATCGCACCATCATCTAACTCGCCTGCAGACACAGGCCCGACACCGCCTGCGGTCGATGCAACCACCCAAACGGCAAGAAGGATCTGACGACTGTTGTGTAGCAATTTCATAACTCTCTCCAATGCATGTATGCCCCCAAAGGCGACCTGCGTAGCCAACGTGCCAGGCCATCTCCAAGGTGGCAATAAGCCTACTGCCCACGGGGATCATTGAGAAATAGTTATTCAGAATGGACTGATAGATTTAGGGAATAAATCGGCAGCAAGCTCTCACAACACACGACACTGAACCCGCTGCCGGTTCTGCCCGTCTCACTGCATTGAAAGCAGCTGAGATTCGATCTCGAGCCTCAACGCCTTGATCGCTTTTGTCTTCGCCTCACTGACGACTTGATGGTCTTTAAGATGGACAGCGGTACCCGTCCGTGAAGCTGTTCCCTCTGCTTCGGCTGAGAGATACAGATATTGATTGCGCACATCCCACAACGAGGCACTGAGCATGAACAAGCCATCCGACACAGTGCCTGGCACAAAGAACGGTGTGACCAGCAGAAAGTAGGTGGCACCTAATGCATTGTTATACCGATCTGACGTACCGGCGCCATGCACCATCAGCACCGCATCCGCGCCAGCTCGCGCGGCAGCCAGTCGAATAGCGGCGTGCCCCTTGCCCTCGAACATGGACGAGTTGATATAAATGACATCAGAAACAACACCTGCCGCGATTAGATTTCCAGCGAGCAGGTCCAGTTCACTCTTATCCTGCTCATTACAATTGACCCGCCAAGCGTCTAAATGAGTATATATCGCCATCTTAAAAGGATCTGGCAGTTGAGCCTTTGCCTCAAGTGCCTTTTTGATATCGCTATCGGTGATTTCTTTTTGTTGCTCACCCAAGCTGCTTCGCAGGTACCCCCGGTTAAATCCACTGCTCGATGCACATGCCGTGAGTGACAACACCCATAAAACAGCCAGCAATTTTTTCATGTTATATCTCCTTATCAGCCTAAAGGCTCACGTAAGCCCGGTGTGCGAAACACTCGCACGGGTATCGACAACGGCGCGCAACGAACGCCGCTTGGACATGAAGCCTAAGGTGTCATCCAGCGTATAACCATGACGAAGGTAGAAGTTTGTTGGGCAGCGGTTACGGCGTCCAACTCTGAAGCGCGTACAAACTCCCCAACCGCGCAGCAACATACACCCAGTCTTCCACCAGGATCGGGGTTGCATTCACTGCCCCATCGGTTTTAAAGCGCCAGGCCACTGAACCGTCTGCCGTGTTCAAGGCATAGACATGCTGGTCATTTGACCCCAGCACGATCCGGCTGCCGTCGCCACTGATGGCCGGCGAGCTTTGAATCCAGCCGGCGACCACGCCCCAGCGCTTCTCGCCAGTCGCCAAATCCAGGGCGAAGACGCTCTCGCCCAGACTGCCAGTGCCCTGGTAGACCACACCGCGTGCCTCATCAATCGCGGGAGAGCCTTGCATGGCCCCGCCGGTATCGAATTGCCAACGCTGCTCACCGGTGCGGATATCGACGGCGTACACGCGATGATCCCAGGTACCGATCACCACCAGACCGGCTGACGGGCTGATGGCTGGCGTGGCTTTGATGTCATCGTTAAGGCCCCCGATGGGCGCGAAGTCACGCTCCCACAGCGTGCGTCCGCTCTCGCTGTCAAAGGCGCGCAAGATCCCATCATTGGCCCCCACGACCACAATGCCGCGATCAGGATCGACGGCGACCGACGAATGCGGGAAGTCGCCAATCTCTTTGCTGATCCACAGCATCTCACCGGTGCGCGGATCATTCTTCGTCACCACCCCCAAGCCGTGTTTCTCCGAGCTGTCATAGTCCTCGTGACTGGTATAGAACGCGTCATGCTCCGGCACATAAAGCGGTGCGGATGCCACGGCCGTCCCCACAGAGAAACGCCACCGCTGCGTGCCGGTTTCGCGCTCAAAGCAATGAATCGCATCCGTGGCGTAGGTCCCAATACACGCCGTGGCAGACGTGATTTGTGGGCTGCCGTGAATGCCCGGATTAACATCAGCCATCTTGGCCAACCAACGCTCGCTGCCGTCGAATCGATTCAACGCGTACAAGGTGCCCATATCGTCCGGATAAAACAGTGTATCGCCCCACGTCGCCCCCGAGGGTTTGACTGCGGTCCAATCACCCCGCAAGAAACCGGGTCGATGCCACGCCAACATCACTCGATCCCCCACGGTGGCCCCCGGCGCCTGCCCGCTGCGATAAACATCAGCTCGGTAAGTAACCCAGTCCTCTTCGGCTGCTGGCTCGAACGCCGAATCCAGCGGATCGGGGTGCAATGTGCTCGGCCATTGCTCATGTATCGGCGTTCGTTGATCGCCACTGTCTCCACAGCTGAGACACATCAAGCAGGCGAGTAATAATACAAGGCATCTAGTCATGGTTCACTGTCAACGGCGCGTCGAAGATCCGTGAGATTGTGGCTAACTATGGCGTCGAGGTGTTCGGTGATTTTCTCAGCCTGCCAGTCCCACCACGCTATCTTCAGCAATGCCTGAATGGTATTTTCTTCAAATCGATGGCGGATAATTTTGGCAGGGTTGCCACCGACCACACTGTAGGCAGGGACATCACTGACCACGACAGATTGACTCGCTATTAT
>DOIU01000073.1:0-998 GCA_003511825.1 Gammaproteobacteria bacterium
TTCACAGGGAATTGTTTTGACGCGTCTCGTATCGGTGATTACGGGCAAGTTAAAAGAATTTCCTGTGGAATCAATAGATAAGCGAGAACTCGTGTAATTCATGCAATATTCGGGCTAGTATTAGAGATGCCCTATAGCCATCATGGATAGCTTGGCGAGACATTTAAAACCAAGGATGGCTCGAATTGAAGAACACTGATGACAATTGAGCAGATCTTATTACTCGGTCATGCCGGCGAAGGCCGGTATCCATTGTCTCCGAAAGGATACTGCCACTTGGATACCGGCCTTCGCCGGCATGATGGAAAACGACAGTTACTTTGACAATTACCGCCCTGAATCAATGTGCTCTTTCACCGAAGTAAATAAAATCAAAGTCATGACACCGCACTTCGAGCGTGCACCAACCGATACAGCGCAGGTAAAACCACCAGCGTCAATAATGTTGATGAGAGTATCCCGCCGATGACGACTGTGGCGAGTGGACGCTGCACTTCCGAGCCGATGCCGGTGTTGAGTGCCATGGGTATAAAACCCAGCGCGGCGACTAGTGCGGTCATTAATACTGGGCGCAGGCGGGTTAAAGCTCCTTCCATAATGGCTTCATGCAGTGCCTGACCGCGCTCGCGCAGGTCGCGGATAAACGAGACCATGACCAAACCATTGAGCACGGCGATTCCTGAAAGCGCGATAAATCCCACGGCAGCTGAGATGGAGAATGGAATATCCCGCAATAACAACGCAACGATGCCGCCGGTGAGCGCCAGTGGCACGCCTGAAAAAATAATCGCCGCATCTTTAACGGAACCCAATGCCATGACCAGCAAACCCAGTACCAGCACCAGCGTGACGGGGACGACAATGGAGAGCCGCTGTGTTGCCGATTGCAGCTTTTGATAAGTGCCGCCGTATTCCACCCAGTATCCTGCAGGTACATCGACATTGTCTTTGATGGCCTGCTGAACATCCTGTACAAAAGAACCCAGATCACGCCCACG
>DOIU01000073.1:1347-1532 GCA_003511825.1 Gammaproteobacteria bacterium
GCGCTAACCACCACGCGGCGTTTGCCATTTTCCCGATAGACCTGGCTGTAGCCCATGACCAGCTCAAGATCAGCCACTTCTTTTAAGGGCACATAGTCGCCATCGGCCAGCCCGATGGGCAGATCCGACAGTGCATCAACATCACCACGTAGAGGCTCGGCGAGCCGAACGACGATATCGGCACG
>DOIU01000073.1:1901-7849 GCA_003511825.1 Gammaproteobacteria bacterium
GTTCCCCCCAATGCCGTGGCGAGCAAGTCCTGTAACGCAGCGATGCTCAAGCCATAACGCGCCATCGCCTCACGTTTGGGTTTTATCGTCATCACGGGTAAGCCGGTGGTCTGCTCAACGCCTACATCCGCAGCGCCAGGCACAGTACCGATCACCTTGCCTATCTGCTCGCCGAGTGCGATAAGCTGCTCAAAATCATCACCAAAGACTTTCACCGCCACTTCAGAGCGCACCCCGGAAATCAGCTCGTTAAAGCGCATTTGTATCGGTTGTAAAAACTCATAACGATTGCCGGGGATGGGTGTCACCACAGCCTCTAACTCAGCGACAAGTTGCGCTTTTGTCTTGCTGGGGTCTGGCCACTCATCGCGAGGTTTAAGGATGATGAAATTGTCTGAAACACTGGGCGGCATCGGATCAGTCGCCACTTCGCCCGTGCCGGTCTTGGCAAACACCCGTTCGACCTCTGGTAGCTCATTAATCACGGGTTCAAGGACTTTTTGCATCTGGATGGCCTCAGTCAACGAGGTGCCGGGAATGCGTAGCGCATGCATGGCAATATCCCCTTCATCGAGATTCGGCACAAACTCGGAGCCAAGTTTTGGAATCAGGAAACCAGAACAGACCACCAGCGCAACAGCCAGCGCAACCACAAGCCAGCGCAGTTTCAGCGACAGTGCCAAAACGGGTTTGTAGAGAAACAGCGCACTCTGCACGACGACATTCTTTTTCTCTTTAATCGGCTTTTTAAACAGCAGTGCGACACCGGCGGGGATGAAAGTAATGGATAAAAGCATCGCACTGAGCAACGCAATCACCACCGTGATCGCCATTGGATGGAACATTTTCCCTTCCACGCCGCTGAGCGCGAAGATCGGCAGGTAGACGGCGGTAATAATAAATACACCAAACAATGCCGGGCGGATCACCTCGCGGGTTGCGTCGAAAACAATCGCCAAGCGTTCTTTGAGTGACAGCTCACCCTGCTGTGAATCTTCATCTCTCCAGGCACTGCTCAAACGGCGCATACAGTTTTCGACAATGATCACTGCGCCATCGACAATCAGGCCAAAATCCAGCGCGCCCAGACTCATGAGGTTGGCACTGGTTTTGGTCTGCACCATGCCGGTGATGGTCATTAACATGGCGATTGGGATAACTGCAGCGGTTAGCAGTGCGGCACGGATATTGCCCAAAAACAGGAACAGCACAATGATCACCAGCAGCGCACCTTCGAGCAGATTTTTCTGCACCGTCGCCAGTGTTTTATCTACCAGAGAAGTACGGTTATAGACCGCCGTGACGGTAATGCCATCCGGCAGGCTGGTTTTAATGGCCTCCAGTTTATTGGCGACATCATTGGCAACGGTGCGGCTGTTTTCGCCAATCAGCATAAAGACCGTACTCATCACCACTTCGCGACCATTCTGGGTGGCGGCACCGGAACGTAGCTCCTTACCCAGGCTGACGCTGGCCACGTCTTTAATACGCACCGGAATGCCCTGATGCTGGCGGATCACAATACTTTCCAGATCCGTCAGGGTACTGGCCTGGCCGGGGACGCGCATCAACCACTGCGCACCCTTGTGTTCGATAAAACCAGCACCACGGTTATCGTTGTTGTTTTGGATCGCCTCAATAACCTCGTTGAAGCGCATTTTGTAAGCCAGTAATCTGGCAGGATCAGGTGCCACCAGAATCTCTTTCTTAAAGCCGCCAATGGGGTTAATTTCCGCCACACCTGTAACCCGCATTAACTGTGGACGAATAATCCAGTCGTGGGCTGAGCGTAGATCCATCGGTGTTATCGGGCTGCCATCGCTGTTTCTGGCATCTGGCTCGGCATCGACGGTGAACATAAAAACCTCACCCAGTCCGGTTGCAATTGGGCCAAGCGTTGGCTCCAGAGAAGCGGGTAAATCACCTTTGGCAGTGCTCAGGCGTTCGCTGACCAGCTGCCGCGCAAAATAGATGTCCGTACCTTCTTCAAATACCACCGTGACTTGCGATAAACCGTAGCGTGAGACAGAGCGTGTATAGGAGAGTTTCGGCATACCCGCCATCGCGGTCTCTAGCGGAAAACTCACCCGCTGTTCGGCTTCCAGCGGCGTGTAACCGGGCGCTGCGGTATTGATGACCACCTGAACATTGGTGATATCGGGCACGGCATCAATCGGTAGTTGGGTAAATTTCCACGCACCCAGTCCCATTACTATCAGGACGAGCATCATCACCAACCCGCGACGGGCGAGTGCAAACTTGATAATTGCTTCTAGCATGATGAGTCACCTTTAGAGGTCGTAAGATGAGTGATGGTGAAGTTTTCTCGTTCCCATGCTCCTGCGTGGGAATGCGTATCGGTATGGGTTCCCACGCAGGAGCATGGGAACCAGGAAGGCAGTGGATTACCTTTGGTGGTCGCCTTTGTTGGCATCGAGATGCCGACTTCCGTGCTGGAATAACGGGATGAGTAGTAGTGCTTAAACCTGGAAACATTAGTGGTCATGAGACGCTCCCGATTTCTCGATATCGGCCTTGATGACATAGCTGTTTTCGCTGACATAGCGGGTGCCGGGTTCCAGGCCACCCAGCACCTCTGCCCATTCGCCTGCCTGCAAACCCAGTTCCAGCATACGGACTTCGTATTCCTCACCGATTTGCGCATAGACCACGGTGAAATCCCGGAAGGCTTGCAGCCCGGTGCGTTTTACTGCCAGATCGGCGGCATGTTCGCCAACGGTGATGCTGGCAGTAACGTGACTTCCCGGGCGTAGCTGGCCATTTTCATTCTCCAGCACGACGCGAACATTCACGGCTTGATTCGCCTGTGCCAGCAGATCAATTCGGCCCACTTTCCCGGTGAAGCTCTGACCACTACTGGTATCTGTGACAGTGACCGCCGCGCCCACTTTGACTTGCGCCAGATCGCCAGGGAAGACCGACAGCTCTGCCCACACCGAGCGAGTATCCATAAGGGTAAATAATTGCCGACCGGCCGTTTGTTCACCGACATTGGCATTGCGCTGGGTGATTACGCCACTCATCGGTGCGGTAATGCTAAAGCGTTGCAGGCTTTCGTTGCTTTCAACGCTGGCGAGTTTTTGGCCTTTGCGAACGGACTCACCCTGCGAGACTGAGACCGATTTAATCGCACCATCAAAACGGGCCGTGATATTGCTGAGCCGCTCACTGTTGGCGGCAATCTGTCCGTACACACTGATGGTTTTTTGCATGACGATGCCAGCGGCGACCGCAGTGCCGATTTCCAGGGATTCGGCAACGGCTGTGGCGATTTTGGTACGACCCTCAAAATTGTCGTATTCCCAGTGATGGGTCACGCCGTCATGGGTGGCATTGATGGTGACGACAAAGGAGTGTGGTTCGTAGATCACTGTATCGCCGCGTAACGCATCGCCTTTTTGTGCAAAGTGAATATTATCCACCTTGCCACCCAAACGGCTGAGTTTAATATTAAGCGTCACTTCCTCCGGACTCAGTGCCTTGCCGTTTTTCGTTGCCCAGGCACGAAACTCCGGTTGTACACCGGTTTTGAAAATAGCCAGTTCAAGGGTGAAATCGCCCTCTTTTAATAAGCGTCCATGATGTGGGCCCTTTTCTGGCTCTACTTCAGCGACATCGCCATGATCGCCATGATCGCCATGAGAGGAGTGCGCATCACCATGAGAGGAGTGCGCATGTTCAGAATTTGTACCACCGCAAGCGGTCAAAAATGCTATGGATAGCAGGGGCAGCAGTGTGTGTTTGAGCGTGTGCTTCATTGTGTTATTCATTTTGTGATCTCATGGGTTTGACCGTTTTGGTTGCGCCATGCGCACGCCCGTCAGTCGTTCAATTTCGATAATGTTACGGTGCGCATCAATGCTAGCTTCAACCAACGTATTTTGTGCATCCAGCAATTCCGCTTGGACGCTACGCAGCTCCAGATAGCTGTAACGCCCTAGTCGGTAGGCTCTGCGGGTCTCGCTCAGTGCCTGTTCAAGCGGGGGGATAATCTCGCCACGCACAGCCTCGATCACATGCAGGCTGTGTTGCAATTCTTCGACCATCACATAGAGCGCGGTTTCGATGCGAATCCGTACCGCCTGCTCGTCATGGCTGGTTTTCACCAGATTGGCACGTGCGGCGGCGATACGCCCCGGATTACGGGTGTTTTTACCAAAAGGGATGCTAAAGCCAGCCACCAGCGACTGGTCATCACCCTCATTGCTATGCCGAATCCCTGCATTGACGCGCCAACTGGGTTTGTCCCGCGCCTGCGCTAGCTGTAATTGTGCCTTTTTCAACAGCTGATCTGACACCAGTCGGGTGAACTCCGGGTTCTGTGGCAACTGCGATTTGAGTGTTTCAAATGAGGCGACCTGGGGAAGCTGCGTAATATCGCCCTCGACCCGCGAAAATGTCGGCGTCGTTTCACCCCATTGAGCTGCCAGGCGGCGATTCGCAGACAGCAGTTCGTGCTCAATGTCCTCACGTTCCAGTTTTCTGCGCGCCAATTCAGCTTGCGCTCTGGACAACTCAGCTTTAGGGGTCTTGCCTGCCTTCACCCGCTTGCGCACGGATTGAACGGTTTCTTCTGCCAGTTGAATGGTCTTATCAATATTCACCTCTCGCGCCTGATGCGCCAGACTGAACAGGTAAAGACGTGCCGTTTCAGCCGCCGCATCCAGCTGTTGAATATCGGCTTCAACCTCGATCAGCGAAGCCCCCGCACGTGCGGCATCAATAGTGTGCTGGCGGACACCGCGCTCCAGCACCCAGCCAATACTGAGAGTCGCCTGGGCACTGTCCAGCCCCTGGTTATTACCTGTACCCAACACATTTTCCAGCTCGAAAGTAAGTTCAGGACTGGGAGCCAACCCTGCCTGCTGCACCCGCCCTTGCTGTGCTTGCAATTGAAAATCAAAAGCCCTCAGGTTCGGATTATGTTCAATGGTTTTAATCACCGCCTGCTGCAAACTGATGCTGCGCATGTCAACCGCTGAATCAGAGGCAACAGCAGCACCGCTCGTCGTGATTGAACTCAGTAACAGTAAACAAAATGTGGCTGAGCGTGCAGTGATGGGTTCAGGCATAAAAAAAGATAGCCTCATTACAAAACTCCTCGTGTACGCATGCCAGCAGCAGGCGTAACAAATAAAATTTAATAAAAGTCAATTTTCGGCTTCACTTAAACGATGCGGCGCATCGTCAAGCAAAGGAGCGAAATCGAAAAAAACAGAGTGAGAGAGCTCTTCTGAGATTAATAATCTGACGGATTTATAGCTATTTTAAAGACAATAACCAAAACCGTAGGGAGGCCTGATCGCGTAACGGATCAGGCAAAGATTCTCAGAATAATTTAGTACTGTGGAGGTGCCCGTAAAGGCGGGGAAAGGAGATAGTAACGATAAAGAATAAGTTTACTTTCCCGGTAGCGCTGAACCCGCTGTCGGGATGAAACAAAGATCATCAAAGTCAATAACAGGGAAGATAGTGTTACCGCAAAAGCGCTGCTATTGATATTTTTCAAAATCCCATCAGGACTGATATCGACCTCGGACACCGCCCCATCATGATGGGTATCGTGAGAAATGTCGTGGGTGAAATGAGCCTGGCTCAAATGACGATGATCGCCAGCTTCATCAATGGTGTGGCTATGGCTATGCTGGTTATCCGACCCGTGATCCAGATGATGAATGTGCAACTTAACGCCTTGCGCACCAAGCAGTGCCACACAGAGCAACAAGCTCCACACTAGCAATGTCTGTCTACTCATCTGGCGAAAAGAATTCATTCTGCATAGTTTATACACTCAAGCAAAAAAAAGGCAATTTTCATCGAAAGATAATTAATTTGGGAGGCTTTTTAGGCAGAAGAATTATCATTTGCAATATCTAGCCCGGATATTGCATGAATTCATGAGAACCTCACTTAAGATATTGTTTTCA
>DOIU01000050.1 GCA_003511825.1 Gammaproteobacteria bacterium
CAATGGCGGCGTCGTTAAAGACAGGCCAAGCGGCCTTGAGATTATCCAGGGCATCTTGATTGAGCACGTCGTTGACGTTGGGTTCCATCGTGCGAATCCTTTCAAAGGGGCTTCGGCGATGGTTTTGCCAACGGCGTTTTAGCCAAAGATCGCGAAAAAAAGTTTGACCAAAGCCGATCTTTAGAAAGCTGCGTTGCGTGCGCAGTTGCGCCAGATAGCGCCACCCGATCAGCAGGTGATCCAAGGTCAGCGGTGCGTCGAGCTTGCCGCGTTGCGTGATGATGTAGCCGCCGTCCTGATGTTTGCGAAATGAAAAGTCTGGCCCGCCCACGGCGGTGTCGGTCGGGCCGGTCATGGGTCGGGTCCGTAAGACCGAGCAAACCAGTGGCAGTGTCGGCAGGGAAACACCCACATTGCCGAGAAACCGTCGAGACCAGGCACCGCCCGCGAGCAACACCTGCTCACAGCGGATGTCGCCTTGCTCCGTGACCACACCCGACACCTGGCCGCCGGATAAAGACAAGCCGCGCACCGCGCAGTGTTGGATCAACACGGCCCCGCGTTTCTGTGCCGCAGCGGCGATAGCCGTCGTGGTGACAGTGGGTTCCGCGTAGCCGTCCGAGGGCGTGTGGATGCCGCCGACCCACTGACCTTGCCCGCCCGGAATAGCTGCGTCAATTTGGCGTGGTGTCAGCAGTTGCGAGTCCAGCGCCAAGTCTTGCACGGATTGATGCCAAGCCTCATACATCGCCATCTGCTCAGGCGTGCGCGCAAGAAACGTGATCCCCGCCTGTCGATAGCCGACCGAACGCCCGATACGTTCGGGCAAGTTTGCCCACAGTGTGTCGGCCGCTAACGAGAGCGGCACATCGTGTGCGTGACGGCTGGTTTTGCGAATCCAGCCGAGGTTACGCGATGATTGCTCGCCCGCGATGTGGCCTTTCTCAAGCAATACGACCGGAACACCCCGCTCAGCGAGCGCGAGTGCAGCGGTCACGCCGACGATGCCGCCACCGATGATGACCACCTGAGTGGTGGTGGGGATGTCATTCGCGGTAACAAGGGGTTCTAGGGTTTTGCTCATCGTTGTATGCCTGCCTCTGCGGCCATGTGGTCTCGCCTGAACAGCTGGGTGTGATCCGGCTATGCTGTGAGCGTAATGGTTTCCACGTTGGCGTTGGCGGCGCCGCGATACGCCGTGACTTCCAGTTCAACCCGATAAACCGTCGAGCCCAGCGGCGGGCAGGTCACGGTCGTGGCCGGGTCGATGCCGTGAAACTTCTTGCCGATAAAAGCCATTACGTTGTGCGTGTCGTCGGGGTTTTGAATGAACACGCGTGACATCACCACATCTTGGAGTGAGGCATCCACCGCGGCGAGGGCGCGTTCGATGTTGTTAAAGACTTGCTCGGTTTGCGCAATCACATCGTCGGGAATCTCTTGGGTATGTGGGTTGCGGCCAGCCGTGTTGGACACATAGATCCAGTTGTCCACCGCGACGACGCGCGAGTAACTGCCAACGTCTTCAAACTTTGAGCCGGTTTTGACTTTTACAATTTTGGTCATGAGGGTTTCCTGATTACAGATTAACGCAAGGCTGGCGTATCCCAGAGGTTTAGCTTGACGCCGATGCCATTGTCCAGGGCGTTGCGATAGAGCTTGGTTGCCCAGGCCACGTCTTCTACGGGCATGCCGCCGACGGACATGATGATGATCTCATCGTCGTTCTGGCGCGCGGGTGAATCACCGGCGACAATCGCGCCCAGGTCTTCCAGCTCGGCTTCGGTCATCAAGCCGTCTGCGATCATGTCCATAAAGCGCATACCGACCAGAGGAATGGTGTTGTGCGCGGGTTTAGGCACTTCCTCGTACCAGGCCTTATACAAGCCAATACTGTCCATCACCTTGCGCACGCCTGGGCCGCTCATGGCGTCGTCCAGGCTGCAGCTCGCCGGCATCGCCAAGTAGGCGCCGGGCTTGACCCATTCCCGTTTCACGATGGGATAGGTTGAAGGGTCGCCGACTTCACCTGAGTTGCAATAGGTGACAATATCGGCGTCGCGAACCACCTCTTCATTGCTTTGGACGAGCTCAATATGGGTGATCTCGGGGTATTCTGTTTTAAGCCACGCTAAAAAACTGTCCAGGCTTTTTTGGCCGCGGCCTTTGATCTTGATCGTATCGATCTCTGGGCGTGCCGCCATAAAAGAAGCGACAGAGGTCTTGCCCATCACGCCAGGACCCAAGAGACCAATAACTTTGGCATCTTGGCGAGCGAGGTGACGTGCGCCCACGCCGGGAATTGCGCCCGTGCGATAGGCTGACAAGAGATTGGCTGACATATACGCCAAGGGTGCGCCAGTGTCGATGTCACTCAGAATGAACATCAGAATAGAGCGTGGCAGGTTTTTCTCGCGGTTCGCGATGTTTGAGCCGTACCATTTCACGCCGCATGTCTGGAAGTCGCCACCGAGATACGCCGGCATCGCCATCAAGCGTCGGTCGGCGGTGGGTTTTGGCATGGTCGGAAAAGGCGATTCATCAGGGAAGGTAATCATGGCGCCATGCGAGTCATTATTCGGCCCTGCCATGCGATAATCGCCTTTGTGCAGCAGGACAAACATTTCTTCCATCGTATCGACGCACGCCGACATATCAGTGACCCCGGCTTGCACCATGTCGGGTTCTGATAAGTAGATAAAATCAATTTTTGTATCGTTGGACATAGTCGCACCTTTTTGTCTAAACACGATGATGGGGAAGGCGCGGCTGGGCGTTAAGAAAGTCATAGAGACCTCACCGGTGTTGCCCTAAGCTGCCGTTAGCTTTTACGCCTGACCTGTATGGGCTCACATTATAGGCAGTCGTATTCTTCGCAGATATCAACCACGTGGTTGATAGGATTTCCTGATCAGGATCGGTTAGGCATTGTTGCCAACGTGCTAGGTGCAGGCAGACAAACAAAGACGGGGAAGGGTGACTCGTGATTACGATGGGGTCGTGCGATGTCGACGCCCACAGCACATGCTGCGGGCGTCGGGTTCACTATCGGTAAGAGGTGTGTCTAAAGAGTTGCTTGCGTGATCGCAGCTTGCGCACCAGGCAGCGACTGGCTCGGCCAAGACTGGCGTCAATGGCCGACCTGATGCGCGACTGACGTTCTGAGATGACGATGCTGGGTAGACCGACAGGTTTGATCAGTACGCGGCATTGTATATCAACACCGCCTTTTGTGGGGCCATTGAGGTCATTCACGGTCACCACAGCGCTGTGAATGGCGTGGCGCAAGCGTTTAAAGGCAAATGAGAATTTATCCTCAATGTAGTGTCGGGTGGATTTGTCCAAATCGACGTTTCGAATCACAATCGTGGGCGTCATGAGTCCTCCAAATGTCCGTATTATGGGTAGTGAGTGGTAGGGTAAAACAGCCTATCTTTGGCATAGGCAGGTGCCGCAAATCGACACATCGGTGGATGAAATAGTCTACGTGGTGACAACGTCATACGACTTGCTCCTCGTGTGTGAG
>DOIU01000138.1 GCA_003511825.1 Gammaproteobacteria bacterium
TCCCATGGGCTATAGGCCACCCGCTGGACATCCCACGAATCCGATCGTGGGACACCAAGATGACGGCACGCCGATCTCGTTCTTCGAACAGACTGGCAGCCTGCGGGGACGCATACCTTCCTGGGACGTCCCAGTGCGCTCAGAGGACGATAACGAACGACTGGACATCTCGACCGATATGCGGTGGGACATCAATGACGACGCCCAGATCAATGCGCGCCTTTACCGATCTGACTATGAAAAGCGCAATGACACCAGCATGGCTGAGTTCGCCGATTTTGGTTATCCCAATCAAGTGGCATCAGCCGCCAGCGGCATGAACGCCAACGTCGATGTGACCGCCTTCGAATCCTGGGCCAATCTGGCCGTCAGCGACGCGCATTTGCTCACCATCGGTGGCGAAATCCGCGATGAAGCGCGCGAGGCGACGGTGTTCCGCCAAGATACGGGCTTTGACACGCGCAGTGTCAGCTATGCCGCTCTGTTTATCCAGGACCAATGGGATATCACCGATACCTTCAAGCTGACCTTGGGTGGCCGCTACGACAGCTACACACAAGACAGTTACACCGACGCCTTGGGTGCGCGGCGTGAGGACCAGGATGACAGTGAATCGACATTCCGCATCGGCCTGCTCAAGAACTTCTCACCCGCCATCAATCTGCGCGTCAACTTCGCCCAGGCGTACCGCGTACCGGATATTCGTGAACTCTTCATTCAGAAGCAGACCCCCGCTGGCTTGCAATTGGGCGCGCAGGCAGTGTCGCCCTCGCACAACAAGGTCGCCTACGATTTACAAGCCGAGTCCACTGACACGCTGGAAGTGGGTCTCAATGGGCGTAGCAACCGCCTGCGCTATGAAGCGGTGGTGTTTCACAACAAGATCGATAATCGCATTGAGGAAGTCAGCGTCTATTTCAACGCCGACGGCAACGACGACTACTTCACGTTCCAGAACCTCTCAGAAGCTGAGATCACAGGCCTGGAACTCAGTGGCGGCTATCGCTTCTCCGATGCGCTGGACGTGCAAGTCACATGGAATGAACTCAGCACGGAAAACAAAGATAGCGGTAAGGACTTGGCTTTTAACCCCGAACGCACCCTCGCTGCTTTCCTGACTTGGTCAGCGACTGAGCGCTTGGACTTGGGTGTAAACGCGACCTACACCGGCGAACAGTTCTATATCGAAAACGGTCAGGACAAGACAGCCTCGGATTACACCCTGGTCAACGTCAATGGCAGCTATCGCTTTGATGCCGAGCAGCGTTTTACCGTGTTTGGTGGTGTCAACAACCTGTTTGATGAGTCAGTAGAAGCGCGCCTCGGGTCCCATGTCGGCACGTTTATCTACGCTGGACTGCGCGCCGGGTTTTAGCCTCGGTTTCTTTTATCAGAACACATGGTTACACTAGTTCGACACATTAATTAAGCCATTGCGGAGGGCTAGATCATGCTAACTGACAAAATGACCGAACACCTGAACGAGCAAATTAACCGCGAGTTCTATTCATCAAACCTGTATCTCCAGATGAGTGCCTGGTGTGCGTTCAAGGGGCTCGATGGTTGCGCGGCCTTTTTACAAAGCCATGCCAACGAGGAAATGAGCCATATGCAACGCCTGTTTGAGTACGTGAATGAAACAGGCTCGCTGGCAATTTTAGGCCAGATTGACGCGCCGCCCACAGACTTTGACAACATCGAAGAGATCTTCAAGCAGACCTTTGAGCACGAGTGTTTTATCACGCGTAGCATCAACAGCCTGGTACATACCGCCATGGACGAAGAAGACTACTCGACGTTTCATTTCCTACAGTGGTATGTCGCCGAACAGCACGAAGAGGAAAAGCTCTTCAAAGGTATCCTCGATAAACTGGAAATCATTGGCACCGAAGGCCGCGGGCTCTACCACTTTGACCAAGTCATGGCAGGGCTAACGGATGTTCATAGCAAAGGTCCTGAATGAAAAACACCGTCCACATCTTGGCAATCGCGCTGCTAGCTATGCTGGCAGCGCAGCCAACCCTGGCAGAGAGTAAAGTCGACAAGCTGGTTTTGTCAGGCCCCTTTGCCGCCGTCTCCAACCCGTTAATCCACATGGTTGAGTCGGGAGCCCTGTCCGACGTCGCCGAAGACGTGGCGTTCATCAGCTGGAAAAACCCCGATCAGCTGCGCGTCATGGCGCTCGATGGCAATACGCACTTTCTCGCGATGCCCAGTAATGTCGCCGCCAATTTATACAACCGTGGCGTCAAGCTGAAGCTCCTGAATATCTCTGTCTGGGGCGTCTTGTGGATGGTTTCGCGGGAGGACGGATTGGAGACATTGGCTGACTTTAAAGGGAAAGAAGTCGCCATGCCTTTTCGCGCAGACATGCCCGACATCGTTTTTTCGCAATTGGCACGCAAACAAGGGCTGGACCCCAAAAAAGACTTCAATCTTCGTTATGTCAGCAACCCACTCGATGCCATGCAACTGCTGGTGACACGCCGTGTGGACCACGCGTTGCTGGCCGAACCCGCCATTTCTATGGCCCTGCGAAAAACACAGTCGTTTCCGTTACGCGTGATTGCACCCGACTTGTATCGCAGTGTTGATCTCCAGCAGGAATGGGGGCGCGTTTTTCAACGTGCCACAAGCATACCGCAAGCCGGTATGGTCGCTCTCGGAGGCGCGCTCGACAACCCAGCGCTGATCAAGCGTTTTCGTGAGGAGTACGCCAAGTCCTTGCAATGGGTGCTGGACAACCCTGACGCCGCCGGCGAACTTGTCGCCAAACATATTGATATGCTCACACCCGAGGCGGTTGCCGATTCGATTGCCGTCAGCCAGTTTCGTCATGTGCCGGCACAGGAGGCGCGTGATGAGTTGCAATTTTTCTTTGAGCAACTGATGCAGGACACGCCGGCACTGGTCGGCGGAAAACTGCCGGATGACAACTTCTATTACCACACCCCGTAAAAACACGGCTCGTCAGCGCGCGCTTGCCCTTAAGGCCACTGCGCGTTGAAGCTGTTAAAGCGCTGGTTGCTCGCGCTGCCGAGATACCTCTGGAGTGGTTGGGGCGCCATCGCCAGCTTGCTGCTACTGATGGCCCTGTGGGAATGGGGCAGCCAACTGTACGGTGAGCTGGTACTGCCTGCTCCCATTGATGCCTTTCGCACCCTGATTCACAAACTAGTGCACGAATCCGCCGGATCACAGCTCATGATCACGGGCTGGCGTGCACTGCTCGGCTTTCTGATCTCCGTATTGATCGGCAGTGTACTCGGCATCGCTGCGGGCCTATCGGTCACTGCCGCGATGATGTCTCGCCCCATTGTCACCGTGCTGGTGGGCATGCCGCCTATCGCGTGGATTGTGCTGGCTCTGCTCTGGTTTGGCGCCACAGATACAACACCGATTTTTACCGTGGTGGTCGCTTGCTTTCCCATCGTGTTCACCGCCGCCTTGCAAGGCGGTCGGACGCTCGACGGTCACCTGAAAAACATGGCGAAGGCCTTTCAGCTGCCACCGTGGATGATGCTCACCGACGTGTATTTCCCACACATCGTCTCCTATCTGTTCCCCGCGTGGATCAGTGCCTTGGGTATGTCGTGGAAGATCGTTGTGATGGCAGAATTAATAGCCACCAGCGATGGGGTTCGCGCACAATTGGCGG
>DOIU01000145.1 GCA_003511825.1 Gammaproteobacteria bacterium
TCCATAATCTCGTAGATCCCTGCACGCCCGCGGAAGCCCGTATTGCGGCACTCCAGGCAACCGACCGGTTGTTTCGCCTGTGTCGGCAGCTCGGCTTTCCAGGGCGCGAGCAAGGGGTTCCAGTCCGCCTCAGTGAGCGTGTGTGGCTCCGCGCAATGCGGACACACCGTGCGCACCAATCGCTGCGCGATCACACCAATGAGCGTAGAGCGAATCAGGTAATAAGGCACACCGAGTTCCAGCAGTCGGGTAATGGCAGACGGCGCGTCATTCGTGTGCAAGGTTGACAGCACCAAGTGCCCCGTTAACGCCGCCTGCACAGCCATTTGTGCGGTCTCCAAGTCGCGGATCTCACCGATCATGATGATATCCGGGTCCTGGCGCAGCAGCGTGCGAATGCCTGCGGCGAAGTCGAGATCGATATTGTGCTGCACTTGCATTTGGTTAAATGCGGGCACGACAAGCTCAATCGGGTCTTCGACCGTGCAGACGTTCACCTCAGGCACGGCGAGCTTTTCCAAGCTGCTGTATAGCGTGGTCGTCTTACCGGATCCGGTCGGTCCTGTGACCAGCAAAATGCCGTGGGGCTGCGCCAGCATGCGGTTCCAGATGCCGGCCTCGCGTGCGTCGAATCCGAGCTGCGTCTGATCTTTAACCAGCACATCGGGATCAAAGATTCGCATGACCATCTTTTCGCCAAAGGCAATGGGCATGGTCGACAAGCGCAGCTCAACCTCTTTGCCATCGGTGTTGCGCGTTTTCAGTCGGCCATCCTGTGGACGGCGTTTTTCGGCCACGTCCATACGACCGAGTATTTTCAGGCGACTGGTCACGGCAATCATGACAGGTGTCGGCATGGCATACACATCATGCATGACCCCATCGATGCGAAAGCGCACTTGCCCCTGCTCACGTCGCGGCTCAAGATGAATATCACTGGCGCGCTGCTCGAAGGCATACTGCAACAGCCAGTCCACGATATTGACGACGTGCTGATCGTTAGCATCGAGCTTACCCGAGCGGCCCAGCTCCATGAGCTGTTCCAGATTCTGAATCGCAGCCGCACCCGCCTTGCCGTTTTGATCAGACTCTGCGCCCAGCACGGATTTAGACAGCGAATAAAACTCCAGCAAATAGCGGTCTATATCCTCAGGGTTGCAGAGTTGGCGATTGATCACCTTGCTGAGGATCGGCGCCAGCTCTTCTTCCCATTCGTGTAAAAAGGGTTCCGCCGTACCAAAGGTGACACTGTTGGCCGTGACCGCCAGGGGGATAATGCGGTAGCGCGACGCATAGGCGTAAGACACCACGCGCGTGACTTGGGAGACTTCGATTTTCAGTGGATCGATACGCTTGGACGGCATGCCGACACGCCCAGCCAACCAGTCCACCAAGAAGTCCAGATCAATGGGCTGATTGGGGTCTTTGCGACTGGTCCAGTTACTGCGCGCAATCACTTCCAGTGCATTCTGCGCCTTGCGCTCGGGGGTATCAGAGAGCGATGCCAGCAGCTCGCAGTTTTCAGCGGCAATCAAGCCATCGGCCAGTAACGCCTGCAGCACGTCGGTGAGCAGCAATTTACCCGTGACGGGATCAGCCAATGGGTGTGTGGTCTCTTTAAGCGCGGTATTCATACGGATGAGCGTGTCTGATGGGTTTTGAGACTGTATCGGCAGTCACGCCCAATCCCACAGCCCGCGCACACTCAGGGGTCGTCTGCGGTTCTGGTCCCGTTCGACGCCAATGCCAAGAGTCGCTGATGCCAATCGATCCAGACACCCGGATCAGTGGGCCAAGCCGCTTTGCCGACGCCCTCGCCCAGTGCGCGTGGCACCATTTGCCGCAGCAAGGCATGTGCGGCCTCTGCGTGGCCAGACTGCGCAGCCAACCGCGCCAATTCCGCGTCCTGCAATCCGCGTCGCCATGCCTTCATGCGCATCGACGGTAGTGGACCCGGTGTGGGCCTGAACCCGAGTTGATCGAGCTGCGCCCCCGGATAGACCAAGACCCCGTTGCCAAATCGATCATCGGCATCTTTGTAGGAGGGTTTGGCAAAGGGTTGGGTCATGCTGCCCAGATTCACCGCCCACATCAGTTGGCCGTCAAAGCCATAACGCGCGCCGATCACGCCCCACGTCCGCATCTCGATGCCCGACGCATTGATGCTGTGCACACCCACTGCCGGGTGACCATCGTGGTAGAACCAGATTTTCTCGTTTTGCCGCTGGCGCTCGGCAAAGAACGCGGGCGTCGCCGCACCCGCGTTGGGCGCCCACCACCGAATAACACCCGACAGATCCAGCTCCGGGTCATCGCGCCAGCGCGAGGCATCGGCGTGGCTGGTCCAGAGCAGATCAATCGCGCCATCACCGGCACCGGCATCCAACGCCGCCTGCAGCCGACGCATCTGGTCGTGCGCCATCGCCAGATAGTCTCTGCGCGCCAAGGCCGCTTGCGTCTGTACGGGTGCCTCATCGGAGGTATCCATGGGGCCGTCCACTTCATCCAAAATGTAGGCGAAATAGTCGGTCTCCTCCCAGCCGCGTGCGCGAACATGCGCCTGCCACGCGGCCGCGCGCTGCTGATACATCGCCAGCGTCTCGTCGCTCAGAGGGGCCTCGATCTGTCCGTTGACTTCTTGCGGCCACGGCGTGCGCCACACTGTAACAGGCGTGCTTTCACCGGGCCCGTGATACCCGTATTCAGGCGTAAATAAACGTCCACTGAGGATAGGATCGTAGACGGCATCATACGCCGCCCAATCGCCGTTGACCGGGAAGGTCGGAAAACGCTCGATAAATACCATCCGATGGCGATGCGCGAGCTGCTGATAGCAATGCGCCATGCGTCGCCAGGCGGCATCGCCCAGATCCATGCCCGCACCTTCCTGGGCATAGGCAATATACACCTCTCCCACCGCATCAAAAGAAGGTTTGTCCGGCAAGGTGGCAGACCACACTGTCAACGCCACGGGTATGTCCAGCGCAGTGCCGGTTGATAAACGCGCCTCAACAGCCCCTCGGTAAACACCTGCGGGCTGATCTTTGGGGATGTAGATATCCACCCACATTGCCTGCAGCGCATCGCGGCGCTGACTGAGTGACACCTGCTCAAACAACGGTAATTCAGGGTCAGTACACGACGATTGTTGCGGAATCAAAACGTCCGGATAACGCTCAGGCCAGGGCAAGACCTCGCTCTTCGGCCCCCAGGTGTATCCACCCGGCGACACATGGTGATATCCCGCGAGGAATAGCTCTGTGCTCTGTGGCGGAATCGTATCGCCATCGACTGACGTGAGCGCAGACACTGAGACGGCGACGTGCGCGTCGTCCAGCGCAGCACGGTTTTGCAACAGCAGCTGGAAGCCTACCGTCGCATTGCGTGCCGCGTGAAGCCTCAAGGGCCCTTCTGCAATGGCGAAGTCGCTATGTGTCAGCGGCACGCCACCGTGATCGGGCAGCTTTGCCATATCGCTGGCTGCGCACACGGCGACAGCGTCGTCAATCAATCGACAGGCAGGTGTTAAAGGGGGTAAGGCGGATCGCCACAGGATGACGGCCACGATAGCAACCACCACAGCAGCGAGTTGCCAGGGTCGGCGGGTCATCGTCAAAGCTATCGCGTTGAGCAAGGGCATATTTGCCCACACTCACGAATTGGGCCAGCGGGGCTAACCTCCCCCATCCGGTAAAATAGCGAAGCCTTCAAAGGCCTCAGAGGCAATGGTATCAGTCTCCAGGGAATCCACCAGGCCACTGGGTACACCCTTAGGCAACCAGTCCAGCAAACGATCGACCCGCTCGTCATCCCCACGGACTTTCATTTCAACCCGGCCGTCACTCAGGTTGCGCACCCAACCGGTTAAACCCAATTGTTGCGCAGCCTTTAAGGTGTGCACGCGAAAGCTCACCCCTTGTACCCGGCCCCTGACAAAACAGTGCACCGTCTTCTCTGACATGTATATCCCCAATAGCGTTGAATGTGTAGCAAGGTGATTAAGCGACATGGTTATTAATAAAACTTCCTTGTGACGATTTTATGTGTCGCTGGCGGGCGCGAGCTGCCGTCTCACCCCTCTCCGCCCGAGGAATGAGACGGCACGATGAGGCGCCGAGGTGCGGGAATTGTGGTTAAACAGCCAGGATTCGTCGAGACGCTTTTTCTCAGAGTCGCATTGCTTCAGTCCGTTTTCTGCTTCTCGCTGTGCTTTTTTTGCCATGGAATGGGCCTTTTCAGTTTCGCCAGCGGCCAACAGCTCCTTGGCTTTTTTGAGCATTTTTCCCGTATCACGCCAGGCACATCCCGCCGCCTCAGCTTTCTCGTAAACCGATGTTGCCATCGCAATCGGATCATCGGATGCGGCCTTGTTCATGGCCGGTTGCTTTTCAGCCTCGGTTTGCGCCACAGCGGCACATCCGACTAACACAAACAACGTGCTGGCAGCAGCAGTGATTAAAACGGGTTTCATGGACTATCCTCCGGTAAAAAAGAACAAGCGCCCCGGTTCATCGGGCGAGGGGTACAGGCGTTAAGCGCGCCATTCCCCTTTTTTATAGCGCATTAAGCGCAAGCACCGTAGCAAAGCCCTCTGATGACTTCAAGCTACCCATTTTGGCGGGTCGGTAAACCCGTTTTATCTATTACTGCCAGAGCAAACCCGGGTGCTGCATCGAAGCATGCCTAGCAATCACCACCGCATCAGAGGGGGGTTTTGGCATCTGCGTGCGGCTCTTCGACGACAAACTTGGGCACCAGATACCCTGGCAAACGGCCGCGCAATGCCGTCTGCAAGGCATGTACGCGCGCTGCGTCGAGATCGAAGTGCGCAGCACCTTGTACCGCATCCAGCGTATGCAGGTAGTAAGGCAGCGTGCCGTTGGCAAACAAGGCGCGACTGAGTTCTGCCAATACCTCAACATCGTCATTGACGCCGCGCAACAAGACACTTTGATTCAATAGGCACACACCCGCGTGACTCAGCTTACGTAGCGCTTCAGCGACGTCATCATCGATTTCCTGCGCGTGGTTGATGTGCAGCACCATCACCACCTGCAGGCGGGTATCGGACATCCAGCGCAAGCAATCCCGATCAATCCGCGTCGGAATCACGACAGGCAGACGTGTGTGCAAGCGCAAGCGCTGTACATGCGGGATATCTGCCACATCAGCGCAGTATTTCGACAGCACCTTATCAGGAGAGGTCAGCGGATCGCCTCCGCTGAGAATGACTTCCTCAATAGACGGATCTTGCCGAATGTACGCGATGATGTCGCGCCATTGCTCGGCGTTGATCTGATGTGCCTGATATGGAAAGTGACGCCGGAAACAGTACCGGCAGTGAATCGCACAATAGCCGTTGAGAACAACCAAGACGCGTCCGTGGTACTTGTGAAGCAACCCCGTTACCGGCGTGAATTGCGACTCGTCCAGCGGGTCTGTCGAATACCCAGGGGTCTCAACGAGTTCTCTGGCTTGCGGCATCACTTGCAGCAGCAGTGGGTCATTGGGTGTACGTTTACGGATACGCGATAAATAGGGTAAGGGTACCCGTAAGCGAAACCCAGCACACGCGCGACGCACCCGATCGGCATCGTCAGGCCGCAACGCCAAAATTCGGCAAAGCTCGTCCGGGTCACTCACCAGGTTGGCGAGTTCGACCCGCCATGCGGGCCGCTCAGAGGCTTTGAGAAGAACGTTTTGACTCATCTAACGAACACGAGTTAAGACCAGGTAGGCAGTACGTCACGCACAAACAACGTCGACCAACAACGCCGGGGCCAGGCAGTGCTTTGCCCGCCCCTTGCGTGCATCAATCATTCGATAGTGATCACCTCAAACTCGCTGACCAGTGGGCTGACGTCAGCCTCGTAGTCAACGCCTTCGACGCCAAAACCGAAGAGCTTCAAAAACTCATCCTTGTAGAATTGGTAGTCGGTCATCTCAAACAGATTCTCGCTGGTGATCGTCGGCCAGAGTGATCGGCAGGCATCCTGGACATCCTCGCGCAGCTCCCAATCGTCCATGCGGTATCGCCGTTGCTCGTCCATATGCGCACTGTCGCCGTACAAACCGCTGCGGAACAAGCGATCAATCTGCTCCACGCAGCCTTCATGCAGGCCTTTTTCGCGCATGACCTTAAAACACATGGCTAAGTAAAGTGGCATGACGGGAATGGCGGCACTGGCTTGCGTCACGACGGACTTCAGCACACCGATGTTGGCCTGGCCTCCATGAGCGCTCAACTCTGCGTGCAGCGCATCGGCGGCGCGATCGAGGTCCTGCTTGGCTTTACCCAAGGCACCGTCCCAGTAGATGGGCCAGGTGATATCAGAGCCGATGTACGAATAGGCAACTGTTTTACACCCTTCAGCCAGGACGCCGGCGCTGGACAAGGCTTGCAGCCAGAGCTCCCAGTCCTCTCCGCCCATAACGGTGACCGTTGCATCAATTTCTTCTTGGGTCGCGGGCTCAACTTCCGCCTCAATGATGACGTCCTTATTGGTGTCAATCGCCGTGGAGCGGTAGGTCTCGCCAATCGGTTTTAGCGTGGATCGCACGACTTCACCCGTATCCGGCAGCTTGCGCACAGGAGACGCCAGTGAATAAACGACAAGATCGACTTGGCCTAAGTCTTCTTTGATCAGCGCAATAGTCTGCTCCCGCGCCGCGTGCGAGAACGCATCACCGTTCAGACTCTTTGCATACAAGCCGGCCGCATGCGCCTCAGCCTCAAAGGCAGCAGCGTTATACCATCCGGCTGTGCCAGTCTTTTTCTCCGTGCCAGGCTTTTCAAAGAACACACCGACCGTCGCTGCACCCGAACCAAATGCCGCAGTGATGCGCGATGACAGCCCATAACCGCTGGAGGCGCCAATCACCAGGACTTTTTTCGGGCCATGTTCAATTTGGCCTTGTCGCTTAACATAAGCGATTTGCTCGCGCACATTCGCGGCGCAGCCAGTCGGGTGAGTCGTGGTGCAAATAAAACCGCGGATTCGGGGTTTAATAATCATCTGAGCTATGTCTCTCCAGAGAAGGTCGATCGGGCGCCAACATACAGGATTTGCGGGTATTTTTCACGCATCCGGCCCCACACATGCCCTACAGGTGTATGCTTGGCGCTCATCCCGTTAGGACGAAAGTGTCTATGGTAGCGCATCTTGGCCAACCACTGAACGAGGCCCCGGTGCATCAGTGTCGGCAACGCTGCCAATTGCGGCATTCACAAAGTCTCTACCGCCATGATTGAGGGCCTGTTTTTACTGGTTGCGGGGTTTCTTGGCGGTGTGGTCAATGCGATTGCCGGCGGCGGGAGCTTTATCACCTTTCCGGCCTTGCTGTTTGTCGGTATCCCTCCCATCAGCGCAAACGCCAGTAACACCTTTGCTTCGTGCGCGGGCTATCTCAGCGGCGCCTACGCCCTGCGGCGTGAATTGGCCACACACCGACAGGCACTGCCAAAAATTTTGATCATCAGTCTACTCGGCGGCGCCGTGGGAGGCTGGTTACTGCTGCAAACACCCGAGTCGGTCTTTGAGACAGCCATCCCCTGGCTTTTGTTGTTCGCCACCGTGCTGTTTATTTTTGGTGCCCAATTAAATTCAGCACTCAGACGCTTTGCCGGCGGGCTGCGCCATGCGTCAATGATTGGCGCATGGCTATCGGCAGCCGTGCTGCTGGGCGTGG
>DOIU01000550.1 GCA_003511825.1 Gammaproteobacteria bacterium
ACTGAAACTCAAATCAATGAGAGTGGTGCCAGTACGATTGGCCAGGCGCTCGTGTACAGCCCTGGCGTTTTCGCCAATCCGAGCGGGGGGAACGACTCGACGCGCTATGACTTCCACAGTCTGCGCGGACAGTCCTATAACGGAGCCCTGCTACTAGACGGGATGCGTGCCACGTTTGGTGTCGGCAACTTGAGCCTTCCGCAATTTGACCCTTTCAACCTGGAGCGTATCGAGGTGATACGCGGGCCTTCTTCCGGTCTCTATGGCCAAGGCCTGCCGGGCGGCATCGTTAATGCGGTGACCAAACGGCCAACCGGAGAGGCGCATCGTGAGCTGTCCGTTTCACTGGGGTCTTATGATCGTCGCGAAGTGGCGTTTGATCTTGGCGACAGCAGCGGTAACGGCATGATTGATTTTCGATTGGCTGGGCTCGTGCGGTCTGCCGACAATGCTATCGATCATGTGTCTGAAGAAAGGAGAGCCATAGCGCCCACACTGCGCTGGCATCTCAGTGACCGGACAACGCTCACCGTCTTCAGCAGTTATCAGGAGGATCCCGAGGGTGGCTATTACAATGCGCTGCCGCCAGATGGCGTTCTGACGGCTTTACCCGACGGTCGTTTCATTCCTCGCGATTTTTATGTGGGAGACCCGAATTTTGATCGGTTTGAACGCCAACAGATCGTGCTGGGCTACAGTATCAACCATGAATTTGGCAATGGCTGGCAACTGCGCCAGGAACTGCGATCTATTGATTCCCAAGCCGATGTACAGGCTCTGACTACAACAGCGCTAGTCCCGCCCTCCGAGTTGGCACGTTCTGCACTTTTTGGCGACTCACATACCGACGCGTTGTTGGTCGACACAGCCATCAACGGCGTTGTTGCCACTGGCAGCGCGACGCACCGATTGCTGTTGGGCTTCGACTATATGAAAAGTACGATTGATCAACAACTGGGACTCGATCTCCTCTCCGTTCCACCGATTGATATCTGGAATCCTGCCTATGGCGGCGCGTTTGTCTCACCGGACTCCCCGACGACAGCGAGCATTTGGTCTGACACCCTCGATGAAGCGACTCAGCTGGGTGTGTATGCGCAGGACCAAATAGTCCTCAATCGCGTCATCCTGACGCTGAATGCACGTTACGACAGCGCCGAAACCGACAGTGCGCGCACCAGTGCATTGTTTGGAGGAGATACCAGTGGGGCGAGTGATCATCCTGACGATGCTTTCTCTGGCCGGGCGGCGTTGTTGTATCAATTCGATGAGGATTTTGTCGGTTATGCAAGTTACGCCAGCGCTTTCCTGCCGCAGACCGGGCTGGATGCGCAAGGCGATGGATTTGTCCCTCTGGAAGCCGGGCAGTGGGAACTGGGCGTCAAATATGCGCCCGCAGACCGTTCACTGTGGGTATCGGCTGCCGTGTTTGATATCAGCCAGAAAAATGTGCTGACCCCGTACCCGAACCCTGACAGTGTGTGTATCGGCCTCGCGGGGCCAGGCCCCTGCAGGGTTCAAACCGGGGAACAACGCACCCGTGGCCTGGAGTTAGAGGCGAAGGGGCAGCTCACAGAAAATACCTACCTGCATACCAGCGTCACTGTGCTTGATGCAGAGATCACCCAAAGTAACGGGCCCGACCTCGAACAACGTCCGGTGAATATCCCCGATACCACCGCATCAATCTGGCTCGGCCATACCCTCAATACGGCCGTCAATGTGGGCTTGGGTGCGCGCCATGTCGGCGATCTCTATGCCGATCCTGCCAATACGATAAAGGTGCCAAGCCACTCACTGATCGATGCCGCTGTCAGCTATGATTTTTCACGCCATATTCCCGGCGACGCTAAGGCGGCGGTGACCTTGCGTGCGACCAATCTCGGCGACCGTCGTTTTGTGTCTTGCTCGGCTCTTACCTACTGCAACTATGGTGAGGGACGGAAGCTCAGTGCCGAGCTTTCCTTTGCCTGGTGAAGATCGACACCGCGCAGGCGACATTGCCCGAAAAAGGAGCTGCTACCTAATGGGCAAGCGTTCTTGGCTGATCCTTCCCTTGCGCCAGACACTCAAGCATGGGCTGCTCTTGGGGCTGGTGTTCTGCGCAGCTGTCACCGCCGTCATCTGGCTCGATCCGCGGTTCTTCATGGATGACTACACACCGAATATCCAGGCAGCCGCAGGCCCGGACGTCGGCTTTCCCTCGGGGCCTACCCTCGTGCTTGGCGTGGCGCTGATCTTTGTACCCTTGATGGGCGGGCTCGTGGGATCACTGGCGGTCGCGACACGCCAGGCACCCGAGCGCGCGAACCTGTGGTCGAGCTTTCTGCACTGCTTTCTCGTGGCACAGGTGGGCAATATGCTGGATGTCGTGCTCATGGACTGGCTCTTGTTCGTGTGGTGGACGCCTGCGTTTATGGTCGTCCCCGGCACCCTGGGTGCGCCTGGCTATGACAACTACTGGTTCTATTTTGAGGCCAGCTACCTCAAGCCCGGACCCTACGTCGTCTTAGGTCTCTTATCGATGATTTGTGCGTTGGCGATGCGCGGCTGGGCGCGCATCCGCAGCAGCTAAATCGGACCTCAAGAGAGGAGATGCGACTGCGTTGGCGATCACTGACGCAGACCGGATGTGAACAGCCCCGAAAATCGCTGTTTGATGCGCCGGACCCGATCCTCGGTGCCGTCGACAACGCTCAGATCAACAACTTTCCTGACAAAGGTGATCTTAATGAATCAGCAAACAGAGAAATCGCAAAGCATTGCCGATTTTACGCATTGGCCGGTTGTCGTGGCGCAGATGCCCGCATTTAATCAGCAGCGATCACAGCAATTGCTCGATGCACTGGATGCCGCTCTCAGCCGCAATGAACCGTTTGCAGTCGTGGCTGATATGGCAGCGTATATCACTCATCCGCATGAATCGCCGGAGGAAAAGAAAGCCTCAGCGCTATGGCTAAAGCACAACCGTGATCGTTTCTTCAAGCACTGTCGGGGAACTGTCTATCTTTTGCAAGATGACGAGGCTCGGGCGGCGCTGCTCGAAAGCGGACGAAAGCAGGCCAAGGCGACGGGTTTACCGGTTGAGGCCGCTGCTTCGCTGCACGAGGCCATCGCACTTGCCCGCACTTTCCTGGAATGACATCACAGTTTATTTTTCATCGATGTGTACCCCACGCATGTGGGGATTCCCCTGTTTTAATCCTCTCAACAAAGACCCAACACGCATTGAATTTCCCCTAAACTCACCACCATGACCCACAAACCCAGAGGCTGACCATGCGCTCCCTCCTACGCCTGCTGATACTCGCCCTACTCTGCATCAACACGGCCGCCGCACAATCGCCGTCCGTGACGGTGTCGGGGAATCAGTTATTGGTCGATGGCGCGCCGCACGCGATCAAGGGCATTTGCTATCACCCGGTGCCCAAGGGCGCTGTTGCGCGAAGTTTTGAGCGGTCGGAAGGCGATCTGGCGTTGATGCGGGCGGCAGGCGTTAACACGCTTCGGGTGTATGCGCCGATCGCGGATGTCGCGGTGTTAGACCAGATCCATGCGACGGGCATGAAGGTGATTATCGGCTTTGGCTACAACCAAAACGGTCGTTACGATATTCAGTCGGGCACGTTCTTGGAGTATGTCGAGCGGCTTAAAGACCATGCGGCGATACTGATGTGGGAGCTGGGCAACGAATACAACTACCACCCCGAGTGGTTCGAGGGTGATGTGCGCCGATGGTATCGGGCGATGAACACGGCCGCCGCTGAGATTCATCGACGTGATCCAGCGCATCCCGTGTCGACGGCACACGGCGAACTACCCGATGCACTCGCGTTGCAGTCCAGCCCGAACATCGACGTCTGGGGCGTGAATCTCTATCGCTGGGATCATCCGGCTGAGGTGTTTCAGCAATGGCTGCAGCTCAGCAGC
>DOIU01000061.1:0-176 GCA_003511825.1 Gammaproteobacteria bacterium
TCTGCCTCGCCGAGTCTGACCATCATGGCAGCGAGGGCGGTGGTGCGTGTCCGGATCACCGTGTAAGCATAGTCTGGTGACACCCCATCGCGCTTCATCAAGTCATAGTAGGCTTGTACGTAGCGCTCAAAATCGGGGTTGTTAAACGGATCAATCACGTCGAAGCCGTCGCCGAT
>DOIU01000061.1:515-1080 GCA_003511825.1 Gammaproteobacteria bacterium
GTCAGGCGTAAGCCCAGGGTTTTGATGTGTTTTTCGATGATGACATGCCGGCCGAGCAACACTGGGTGGCAGATTTTGTCATCCACCAGCACTTGCACGGCGTTCAGCACACGGCGCGATTCCCCTTCCGCGAGCACCACGCGTTGCGTGTCTTGCTGAGCACGTTCAAATACAGGCTTCATCACCAGGCCAGAACGGAATACAAAATCTCGCAGCTTGCGACGATAAGCGTGAAAGTTCTCAATCGGTTCACGCGCAACACCGCTGTCCATTGCAGCTTTGGCGACACGCGGTGGGATCTCTGTCATCAAGCGCGGATCGAAAGGTTTGGGGATCAGGTAATCACGGCTGAACTTAAACGGTGTGCCGCCGTAGGCCGCGCTGACCACATCGGAGGCCTCTTTGGTCGCGATATCCGCGATGGCTTCCACGCAGGCAATCTTCATGGCGTCGTTGATTTCTGTTGCACCTACGTCCAAGGCGCCACGAAAGAGAAATGGAAAGCACAAAACATTATTGACTTGATTGGGGTAGTCCGAGCGACCGGTGGCGATGATCGCGTCGG
>DOIU01000061.1:1390-12273 GCA_003511825.1 Gammaproteobacteria bacterium
CCGGTGGCGATGATCGCGTCGGGACGGACCTCCATAGCGAGTTCGGGTTTGATTTCAGGCTCGGGGTTTGCCAGCGCCATTATAAAGGGCGACTCGGCCATGTGCACCAGGAACTCTGGCTTGAGCACGCGCGGTGCTGACAGACCCAGAAAGATATCGGCACCCGGAATAGCATCCTCGAGAGTACGGGCTGCAGTATCTTGGGCGTAAACCGACTTGTACGGGTCCATCAAGGCTTCGCGGCCCTTGTAGACAACGCCTTCGATATCCACAACGGTGACGTTTTCTTTTTTCAGGCCCATGGAAACCAGGAGATTCAGGCAAGCCAATGCTGCAGCTCCGGCACCCGAACAGACGAGTTTGACATCCTCCAGCTTTTTGTTGGCGATCTTCAGCCCGTTGCGAATCGCGGCCGCCACGCAGATGGCTGTGCCGTGCTGGTCGTCGTGGAACACGGGGATGTTCATCTTTTCACGGAGGCGTGTTTCGATTTCAAAGCATTCCGGGGCTTTGATATCCTCCAGGTTGATACCGCCAAAACTTGGCCCCATGAGCGAGACCGCATCGACAAAGCGGTCAACATCGGTGGTGTCCAGCTCCAGATCAAAGACGTCGACGTTCGCAAACTTCTTAAACAGAACTGCCTTACCCTCCATCACGGGCTTGGAGGCGAGTGGGCCGATGGAGCCGAGGCCTAGGACTGCAGTGCCGTTGGTGATGACGGCGACAAGGTTGCTTCGGGCAGTGAGATGGCGTGCTTCGGCAGGGTTTTTGTCAATTTCGCGGCATGCAGCGGCAACACCGGGCGAATACGCCAGTGCCAAGTCTCGCTGGTTAACCATGTTTTTAGTGGCGACGATTTCCAGTTTGCCGGGATTGGGGTAACGGTGATAACGAAGTGCGGCTTCGTCGAGTTCATCGGCCATTGTGTGTTCCGTATTGTTGTTGTGGGAGTAGGGTGTCTTGTATTAGTTATTCTTATGCTTAGTATTGTATAAGATATGCGCCTAAATGTTTAGCCGGTGAATGGAATGATGTCTGACGTGAGAGTTGCCTGTATCCAAATCAATGCAGGCGCATCTGTGGATGATAACCTCCGCCGCGCTGATCTGCTCATTCGTGAGGCAGCAGCAGGCGGGGCAATTTTTATTTGTACACCCGAGTATTTTTCGGGCTTTGAGCGCGCGGGGGACAAGGCTTTGCCCGCTCATTTTCCTTGGGCATCGCATCCCGTGGTTGCGCATTTTAGTGCGTTGGCACAGGCACTCCAGTGCGAGTTACTGTTAGGTTCGGTGGGCGTAACAAGTCCTGACGGACGCATGCGCAACCGATCGGTATTGCTCGGGCGCGACGGCCAATGTCGCGCCTACTATGACAAACTGCATTTGTTTGATGTGGATCTGGGCGGTGGCAATCTCATCCAAGAGTCTGCGACGATTGAGCCCGGTGAGCAAGCGGTTGTGGCTGAAGCAGATGCCATGCGCCTGGGGATGTCCGTGTGCTATGACTTGCGATTCCCTCGCTTGTATCGCCAGTTGGCGCAGGCCGGGGCGCAGGTGCTGACGGTGCCTGCGGCATTTACCCGCAGGACCGGTGAAGCGCATTGGCACATACTGCTGCGCTCCAGGGCCATTGAGAACAGCTGTTTTGTGCTCGCGGCTGCTCAGTGTGGCAAAGTCACCGGTGGCGGTGAAAACTACGGCCATTCGTTGATCGTGAGTCCGTGGGGCGACATCCTGGCCGAGGCAGGCACCGAGGAGGGTGTGATCGTCGCCGATCTGGATCTTAGTCTGGTAGAGCGCTGCCGACAGCGCATTCCCGTGCTCGTCCATGAGCGCAGTTTCTCAGGGCCAGAGTAAACTGGTCTAGGGAATCAGCTTTTCCAAGCACGCGCGAACGTTATCCGGAATACGCCGCGCCGATTCACTGGTCGCCTCCACAAACACGTCCACGAAGTAACCCGTCGCTGCGACCTCGTCCCGGCCTTTGACGAACAGGCCGACTTCATAGCGCACGCTGGAGTTGCCCAGCTTACCGATCCGCAAGCCTGCTTCAACAACGTCCGGAAACTTGAGTGGTGCATGGAAGCGGCACAGGTTTTCGGCAGTAAAGCACTGTACCCCGCCCGCTGCCAGGTCAAGTTCGTTGGCCACCGTTAAGTAGTGCATGATCACCATTTCCATCAACGTGTGGTACTTGGCATTGTTGACGTGTCCGTATTCATCATGATCCGCCCAGCGCGTGGGGATTTCCAGGAAGTGCGGGAAATTGTCGCGGGTTTCAGTCCGATCGAGAGGGAAGGTCTGCATAACTCATAGTCTCCTGAGGGGTTGCGGCGCATCGGCATCCAGCGTGCGTTGCGGCGAGGCGTCGATTATAGGGGGCGCTCAACCGCATGCTCAAGCGGCATTAGGGCGGGATATCAGCAGTCTGTTGCCGCGGTAGGCCGTTGTCCTGCCATCACGTCAACGGTGATGGTCTGCCTGAAGATGGCTGCTGAGCCGATTTAATGTGAAAATACTATTGTAAAAACAATTTTATTGGCGATATTATATATAGCAATTATCGGTTGGAAACGATGAAAGTCAGCGAAGCAGACAAGCAACAGACGCGGCTACGGTTGTTGGACGCCGCAGTCGATGTCATCAGCGAAAAAGGGTTTAAGTCAGCCTCCATGCGCGAGATTGCGCGCCGAGCAGAGGTGGGCGACGCAACGATTTATAACTATTTCCCGACCAAAGAAGCCTTGCTCTATGGCTACTGTGAGCATGTGCAACACGAGGTCATGCGAGCGCTGCAAGCGATACCGAATTTTCATGAGTATTCGCTGCAAGAACAATTGCATCAGCTGGTCGAAACGCAATTGCGGGTCTGGTTGCCGGCGCGGGAGTTCTTGCAGCATGTCTTTGCGCTCACCTTTGCGGCGCCCGTTGCCAGCCATTCGCATTTAACGGCGACTCGCGAGGCCTTCATGGCGATGGTGGTCGACCTGTTGGATGCAGCGATCGAGGTGGGTGAAATTCCCCAGCAACCTTACCAAGAGTTGCTGCCACGGCTCTTCTGGGACTACATGAGTGCTATTTTGGCGTACTGGCTCAAGGACGAGTCAGACGCGTTTGCCAACACCACTCAAGTCGTTGACCGGAGCATGGATATCGTTGTCCCGCTCTTGCAAGGGGCACTGGTTGGCAAAACACTGGATCTGCTGTCGTTCCTGTTTCGCACACATGTCCTGGCAAATCTCAATCGATTCGCAGATGTTCAAGACTTCTCGCACACGGGTGCGACCAAACGACGGTTTATGCACGGTGAAGAAGAAAACGATTCCTGAATCCACGTTTGCCCGCGCCGGCGTCGCCAGTGCAACGGCTTTGCGCATAGGGGCAAAACACCTGGAGTACCGCGCCAAGCGCCCCTTTTTAAGTACGACGAAACAGCACGCAGAAAAAGCGCGCATAGAAGACGATAACGCCCGATTATTGTTTGATGCGCTAAGCCGGTTGCGAGGCACAGCGCTAAAACTGGCGCAGGCGCTGGGTATGGAAATGGACTTACTGCCCGAGTCTTACCGCGAGCAATTGGAAAACGCCTACCACCGCGTCCCGCCCTTGAATCGCGTGTTGGTGCGCAAGGTGTTTGAGGCGTCGTTTGGTCAAGAGCCGGAGCAGTTGTTTCGATACTTTGATGGCGACGCGTTTGCAGCGGCGAGTCTGGGGCAAGTGCACTTAGCCGCGCTGCCGGATAAGACCCGTGTTGCCGTCAAGGTGCAATACCCGGGCATTCACGTGACGCTCGATAGTGACATCAATCTCATGCGCAAGGTTGTCGTCCACCTGAAAAATGGAGCGATACTGCGTCAATCCCTGAATGAAGTGCATGCTCGCCTCATCGAAGAAGTGGACTACTGCAAAGAGGCTGAGCATACGCAGTGGTTTCATGACCACCTCTGTGTGCCTGGGGTGTCAGTACCACGCGTGTTCAAAGCCTACAGCTCGTCACGGATTTTGACTACATCCTACTGCAATGGCAGTCACCTTGATGATTGGTTGGCGCAAAACCCCAGTCAAGCCATGCGCAATCGCGTCGGACAGTTATTGTACGACGTATTTATGCGCTCGGCGCTGCAATTGCGACGACTGCATGCAGACCCCAATCCGGGGAACTACCTGTTTCGCGACGATGGCGGGGTTGCGTTGATTGACTTTGGCTGCACCAAGTCCTTGTCGAATGAGTTTGTGGATGCTTTGCCGAGATTATTGCGCGCGTATCGCAACGATGATCGAGAGGCCTTGTTTGCCGCCTATCAGACCTTGGGCATGGAGTTTCCCGACCACGATTTGTACGATACGGTGCTGCGTCCGTTTGGACAATGGTTAGTGCGGCCTTTCGAGGAAGAGAGCTTCGATTTTGCCACCAATGCAGACTACACCCAAACAGCACGGATTGTCCTGCGAGATTTGTCCAATATGCCTGGGGTAAGCCGATTGGCTGAAGATTTTGTTTTTTTTGATCGCACGTTGTACGGCTTGTATAAAATTTTTGAGCGCCTAGGCGCCACCGTACGCATGCGTCATCACTGGGAGTGGACATGAAAGCGCGTATCAGGGATGCCTTATTGGCCGCGTACCGGAACAGAAAACGCAAGCAGAACAACAACTCGCCGGCGCATGCACTCAAAACCGTGCGCGCCTTGTTAAAACAAGCCAACTATGGCTTTTACGTCAGCCAGGGCGACGACGGGTGGTGCTCAAGCCGCTACGTCCAGCCTATTGTTGAGTGGGACAAGGAGCAATTGCAGATCTGGGTCGGGACCAGTGCGACATCGCGCAAAGTGGCAGAGACCGCACAGGACAACAAGGTGGTGATCGCCTTTGGCAATGACAAAGCGGGTGCGCATGTGGTCGTCTACGCCTCGGCAGCAGTGAGTACGGACATCGCGTTGTGTCAGCGGTATTGGCAGCCAGCCTGGAAGCTGTTTTTTCCGCAGGGGCCCGAGAGCGGTGAGATGGCGATGTTGGCGTTGACGCCTGAGCGCATTGAAGTGATTGATCTCAAGCACAATATTGCGCCTGATCCATTCTGTTTGAAATCTCTGGTGATGACATGGGGCGACGGTTGCTGGCAGGTCTCCGCGGCCTGATTTCCCTCACCGCCTTGATGAGTCGTTCGCCGTTACCGATGGTTCTAGCGCTGGCATTCGATCATGACACTGCACTAGAATGGCGGCCGAACCACCTTGACCTCTGGACCCGCGATGAAAACACACACGAGCACACATTATTCGGTCACTATGCCCAATGCCTGGGAAGCGGAATTTGATCAAGAAGATGAGTGCGATGTGCTGTATAAGCCGGACGGGCATGGCGAACTCTGCATCAGCAGCGTGGCGCACGAGGAGCATTTAAGCTCGAATGATATCAAGTTCATCGCTGAAGAAGATCTGCACGCGGGTGCGCGCTTCCACGAAATTGATCTGGGTATGTTTCAGGGGTTTTGGTTTGACTACGAGGTCGACGGCGCCTACTGGTGCGAATGGTATCTCGCTTGTGGGCGTTTGATGTTGTTTGTCACTTACACCTGCCCTGTTGATCGGGAAGGGCAGGAGAACACGGATGTGGATATGATAATCAGCACGCTGAGCCCTGATGAAAAGTACAGGGCGTGATACCCGTGTCAGCGATGTGTGAGATTTTGCGTAGGGTATTAACTGTCCAGCGCTGCCAGTGCCTGTGAACCTCGCTCAAACCACAGTCGTGATAAATAGTTGTCCTTTGGCCATTCCAGATTAAACATCTCAATACTCAGGCCGGTATGGCGCCTGCGTAACTCATCAAACAGCTCTCGGGCGAGATCCACGTCCCCCATCTCTTGCTGTGCAATGGCTTCAACATAGAGTGCGGTATCGTAGTAGCTGCTCTCGGGGAAACGAAAGCGCAACTCCAGCATGGTATCGTAAGCGTCTTGGTAGGCTTTGAGGTCAGCCAAGTAAATGTAGCCTTTGAGATAGAGCGCATCGTCGGCCATATAGCCGGCGTCATCCTGATCCAACAAAGTGTCGAGGTCTTGGATGGCGTCTTCACTGCGCCCAATATCACGGAAGGCCAGTGCACGCGTGTAGTGATGCATCACACCACTGTCGCCTTGTCGCGAGGACTCCGTCAGCACCGGCACGCGCACGCTGGCTCGTTGCTTATTGGGTGTTTCGGGCTGGGTGGCAATATAGTCTTGGTATTTCGCGAGTGACTTGTCGTACTCACGGACACGCTCAAGCTTGCGTGCTTCATAGTAACTCTGCTCGGCGCGGTTTTTTGTGTCATTGGCCTTGACGACAATATCGTGTCCGATATTGATGGCGGATTGTTTAGGGCCGGCGGATGCGGGCAGAAACGACAGATCCACCTGGAATTGCTCACCGGGGTTTAGGGTTGGCATGTCGCCTTTGAGCGTGAGATCAAATTCACCCGCGTCCGGTCCATCCAGCGCGATGGAGAGGATGGGATACACATCCGCGCTTTGGTTCTCAAGTGTGAGCTTCTGCGACGTATTGCTGCCGACGTCGCGGGTGCCAAAGTACACGTCGGCATGTGACACCGCCAGGTAGCTTTTGCCGCTGTTCCCGCCGCCGCCGTCGCTGCTACCGCCACCACCACCGCCGCCGCTACAGCTTTGGGCGAGGATGGCGAGGGTACACAGCCCGACCAAGCGGGCTGGCGTCAAGCGTGACCGCTGCGTGTTTCGTGTCACGACGGTGTACCTACATCGGGCTGTCCGCGATCATCAGACACATCGCTGTTGACGGTCGTGAAGTAGTCGAGCGAATTGGCGCAGTTTTGTAGGGCGGCCGCCAGTTGCTGTGCGTCGGGCTCAGGCTGATCCTGCAGATCTTTGAGCGAGCGCTTGGCTTCGGCGATTTGGTGATGAATTTGCTGTTGCGCGCGGTTGAAGGCGTCGGTGATTTCGGCGAATTCTTTGTTGTCTGTTTCACGCAGCCGTGTATCCAGCTTACCGTCTCCGATATCTCGCAGTGCGCGTTTCAGTGCGAGGATGGGCTGGCCCAGTTTGCGCAGTATGTACACCCCAATGATGGTGGTCACGAGGACATTCACCACCAACATGACGCCGATCCACCGTCCCAGCACGCCGCCCATGGCGGGTATTTGCTCGTTGATTAAGGCGACGTCCTCAGCGACAAACAGCATCGGTGCTTGTCCGGCGACCAACTGGCCGAGCAGTTGGTGATAAAACACACCCAGCAGTGCGGTGGTGATGACTAAGTACAGCGCTGAGATATAAATCAAGCGCTTAACCTCGCGGGCTTGGAAGGTTTTGTCCTTAAGCAGGGCGAGGAGAAAAAACGAATCGGATGAACGGGCCATGTCGCGGGTCCCTGAAACTGTGGATATCAGTCCCCTCTAGCGGCCAATCCACGACATTTTTTAGGGGTTTCCAGCGATGCCGGCACTGTGTGCGTCAGTCAAATACGATGGTGCGGTTGCCGTGGACCATGACGCGATCTTCGAGGTGGGCTGTCAGCCCGCGCGCTAGCACGGTTTTCTCCACGTCTTTACCGAGACGCACCAGGTCGCGCGCCGTGTGCGCATGAGACACATGAATGGTGTCTTGCGCGATGATCGGGCCCTGATCCAGGTGCTCGGTGACGTAGTGAGAGGTGGCGCCGACAAGTTTGACGCCGCGTTGCCAGGCTTGCCGGTAGGGGCCGGCACCGACAAATGAGGGCAAAAAGCTGTGATGGATATTGATCACTTGGTGCTGGTATTTGTGGCACATGGCGGGTGGCAGGATTTGCATGTAGCGCGCCAGCACAATCGTTTCGGCGTCATAGCGGTCAATCAGACGCTCAAGTTCGGCGAAGCCCGGTGCCTTATCGTCTTTATCGATCATGACCTCGTGATAGGGGATGTCATAACCTTCGACCAGCGCTTTGTTTGCGCAGTGGTTCGAGATGACGGCGCAGATGTCGCAATCGATATCGTTGCTGTGCCAGCGGTCTAATAGATCCGCCAGGCAGTGCGAACTCTTGCTGGCAAGGATAACGACTCTCTTGGGTTGATCGCCGTCAACCAGGCGCAAATTCATCTCAAACTCGTCAACCAGGGGTTGGAACTTCTCCCGTAACACTGAGAGGTCAAAGGGCAGGGAATCTGCCTTGACTTCCAGACGAGAGAAAAACCACTGGTGATCGTGATCTGAGTGGTGGGCGGCGTCGAGAATCCAGCCGCCGTTGTCACTGAGCATGGTGGCGGTTTTCGCGACGATACCGCGCCGATCGGGGCAGTCGAAGATAATTCGGTAGGTGTTTTTCATGTTTGGTCTGTTGTGCACGCGTGTTGCAGGGGTAGCCAGTGGATGGACCACCAGAAAGGCCCGAACTTTAGGCGCTTGAGGGCATTTGTCAATAGTGAGTACTCTGAACACCTAACAATTTAGGGGCCAGAGGCGCTCAGATCGGGCAGGACAAGGCACATGCCACAGCGGTGAGTCTGAATACCGTGGGACATGCGCTGTTTTAGGTGTCACTGCTGAGCACCGGGACTGTGTCCGGCGCAGCAGAGGTGTATCGCGATGTGCGCGCCTCAGGCGGCGCGCTCGGGACGTTCCAGAGGATAGACGTTGCAGTCGATTTCGTTGCCGCGATTCTGTGCTTCGATACGCGCGCGATCTGACCAATGCAGTAGCTGAATCCAGCCATTGGCATCTTCTGTGAGCGCGGAGCAGTGTTCCACCCAGTCGCCGTCGTTGCAGTAGAGCACGCCATCGATCTTGCGAATACCGGACTTGTGAATATGGCCGCAGACGTAGCCGTCATAGCCCTGCTTGTTGGCGTGATGGGCGGCGACGGCTTCAAACTTGTCGATGTACTGGTTGGCGTTGTTGACCCGCGTTTTTAGCCAGGCAGAGAGTGACCAGTAGGGTTTGCCGAACAACAGACGCAGTTTGCTGATGACGCGATTCAGTTTCAGCAGCCAGTTATAGGCGTGATCACCGATCAGCAGCAGGATTTTATTGTGGCGCACCAGGGTATCGAATTCGTCACCGTGGCTGATAAAAAACCGTCGGTTGTCGGCGGTGATGTGTTCGGCATTCAGCCGAACTTCGACGCCTCGGTAGCTGCTTCCGGCGAAGTCGCGAAACCACGCATCATGGTTGCCAGGGATGTAAACGACCTTGGTGCCTGAGTTGGCTTTGCGAAAGATTTCGTTGAGCACGGCGTTTTGCGCGTCCGTCCAGTGCACGCGTTTTTGCATCTGCCAGATATCAAAGATATCGCCAACCAAGTACAGATACTCAGACTCCGTGGTGCGTAAAAAGTCCAATAAGTATTCGGCTTTGCTGTGGCGGGTGCCCAGGTGGACGTCGGAGATGAAGATACTGCGGTACTGAAGCGTCGTCATGGTGTTGTCCGTGCTGTATTTTCCGCATTATTCGCAGCTTATATGACAGACATGCAGCAGTTAGGTGACGTTTTTATGAAAGTGGGCAACCAATGCGTAGTGGCTCGCAATTTGGCGTAGCTCAAGGGTGCCACCATGGCGCGCGCTCAAGCTCTCCAAGTAAGCGGGTACTTGCGGGTCAGGGTGGACGTGGAACCAGTCCAGCCAGGTGAGAAGGATGCGCTGACACCATGCGGGCATATTGCGTTGGTCAGAAAAATCCACCACGTGTAGCGTGCCGCCGGGCTTGAGATTGCAGAGCGCCTGTTCGATGGCATGAGGCCAATCCGGGATCATCGACAGCACATAAGAGAACAGAATATGGTCAAAGCCTGTTTCCTTATCCAGTGTCGCCGGCGTTACCTGCTGGGCCAGAGCTTGGCGTAAGGTGACATTTGGGTGCTTGTCCATTTGCCGCTGAGCGGTGTCGAGCATCACGGATGCAGCGTCTATCCCGTACAGCGCATTCTGCGGGTATCGGGCGGCGAGTTTCCGCAAGTTGCGCCCCGTACCACAGCCCGCTTCCAACAGCGTTTGCTGAGGCCCTAGCGCAATATCATCGAGAATAGCGTCTCGGCCCAGTAGGTAGTATTTACGCGACAAGTCGTACACATATCGCTGGTAGCGATACTGCGCATCCATCTTCTCAGCCGTTTGCACGGGTCTATTGCTCGGTCAGGCGATAGAGATGAAAGCCGCCGTAAATCGCAGAGCGATCTTGTCGGAACAGCGTGCGTGATGCCTCGGGGTCATAGTCAAACTGCTCGCGCAGTTCATGGGGCAGTGCTGTTTCCAGCGGCGAGCTGTCAGCGGCGGTGCGGAATACAATGCGGCTACCGGGTTGACCCACACGTCGGACCTCTTGCCACAGATCGGTGAGCACTTTATCGCTCATCCAGTCTTGCGCGTCCAAAAACACAAAGCGGTTAAGCGTATTATCGGGCTGTGCGCGCAGGTAGTCGATCAGCGTGCCGGCTTGCGTGTCGAGCTTGTATAATTGTTGTTTGATCAGCGCGTAGTTTTCTTCTTTGAGGTAAGCCGGAATCGCGCGGCGGTTTTTGTGATCATAGCTGTGGCTAAATGCCTGCCAGGCGAAGTAATTGTCTTGCACAGGAAAGTCACATGCCAGGCGCTCCACCCGCTCGCAGTATTGTTGGAACAGGTTGCCTTGGTTTTTCATCGCCTTGTATTGTTGCGGAGGAATGCCGAGGCTGAACACTGACATCGGCAGCTTGCCCAACAAGGTGACGAGGCGATTGTCAAAGAAGGGGCGAATATGCTCGTCAAAGATCTTGCGTTGTTCGTCCAGCGACTTGGCGTTTAGCAGGCGGTAAGGCTCATGCCGCGCTTTACGCCCAATCCAGTGCAAGAATCGCATAAAATAGCCAAACCGGGTGTGGCGGTACAGACCATCGCTGAACAGCTTAATTC
>DOIU01000348.1 GCA_003511825.1 Gammaproteobacteria bacterium
CCGTTTTCAATCGCCTGCAGCACCAGTGACCGCGCAGGCTCATCACCTCCCATGAGCTCAATAACAATGGCAATCTCAGGGTCGTTCACAATCGTCTGCGGATCGGTTGTGAGGCTGATGCCCTCGTACCCGAGCGCCTCCGCCTTTGCGAGGTTTCGAATCGCCGCGCCTTTCACGACAATGTCATTACCAGCCCGACGACTGATTTCTGTTGCATTTCGGGCCAGGACATTCGCTGTGCCTTGCCCAACCACGCCGAGCCCAAGTAGGCCCACTTTTACCGGATTCAATTGCCTGCTCCTGAAGATGCTAGCGGTTTGTCAGACCGGGCATCGCGCCACCGCGCGTACCCGAGCAACAGGAATACCACAGAAGGCAGCCGCCCCTATGTCGCCTGCCTGTCCCTGCACACCGCTAGGAATAACGTAAAGCGTGAAGATACCAATGAGACCCGCTTCGGCAAAAACCGTTCGGGGCGTGTAGTATAACGGGTGATGAAACCCTTGTGCAGACGTGGATACAGGACTGTCATGCAATTTACTCTCGAAAAAGCCGGCACCGCGCATATCATCAATGACTACGGGGCATCTTGTGTGACGATCCAAACGCGAACCTACCGAAACTCGCTCTGTATCAGCCCGCACGAAATCCTCGAAGACTGGCAACATCCGCCGCCACAAGCCATCACGATCAAAGAATTCGCCACGATGTGCACCTGGCGCCCAGAATTGCTGCTATTGGGCACTGGCGAAAGACATGTCTTCGTGCAACCCGCCATCATCGCCGCACTACATCAACAGGGAATCGCGCTAGAAGTGATGACAACGCCGGCAGCCTGCCGAACGTATAATGTGCTGGTGAGTGAGCGCCGCAAAGTAGCTGCGGCGCTGATGCTGGGAGACTAGGCGAGAAACAAATTGTCCGCAGAATAACCGCTGCTTTCTAAGATACGGCGCAGACGCTTGAGCGCTTCCATTTGGATTTGGCGCACGCGTTCGCGTGTGACACCCAATTCGCGACCGACTTCTTCCAGTGTGGACTTGTCATGCCCGTGCAGACCAAAACGTCGCACAAGCACCTCGCGCTGTTTGGTTTCCAGCTTACCCAACCAATCATTGATGTGCGAATTGACGCGTTGGTCTTGCAGGATATTGGACGGATCTGGGTTGTTCTCATCCTGGATGATATCCAGCAACGGCCGCTCGCCATCTTTGCCTATCGCCACATCGACAGAACTGACCCGATCACGCAACCCAAGCAGACGCTTAACATCTGCAACCGGCCGATCAACCAGTTGAGCAATGTCTTCGGGGGATGGATCGCGATCAAGGGATTGCTGCAATCGTCGCTCTGCCTTGATGTAGACATTCATTTCCTTAACGATATGAATCGGCAATCGAATGGTGCGTGTCTGATTCATCAACGCCCGCTCAATGGTTTGGCGAATCCACCATGTCGCATAGGTCGAAAAGCGAAAACCGCGCTCGGGATCAAACTTTTCAACCGAGTGAATCAAGCCCAAATTGCCCTCTTCAATGAGATCCAATAAGGCAAGACCGCGATTCATGTAGCGACGCGCGATTTTGACCACCAAGCGAAGGTTACATTCAATCATCTTCTTGCGCGACGTCTCGCAACCCGCTTGCGCCTGTCGAGAGTACATCTTCTCTTCATCAGCCGTTAGCAAAGGCGAGAATTCAATTTCTTTCAGATATAACCGAGTGGCATCCATGTCCTTTCGCGAGGCTTCTCGAACCTTGAGCTTGCTCTCGCCGATCTCTTCTTCAGAATTTTCGGACGCGACTGCAGCCATCGCATCGTCCTGAGTCCCCGATTCATTGAGATCAACGCCGTTCTCAACCACGTCAACACCGGGCTCAAGCCGAGTTTGTCCTGGATTCTGTAATCTTGCCATGCAAATTCTCCGATCGGGCAAAGTCAATAATCATCAAAAACGGGCTGACACAGACAGAAATCCGGCACCCGAGCAGACTAGCATTAAAAAAGCAAATTTTGCGCCAAATTACAGGCGTCACGTCAACGTTTTGGCAAATATGTCAACGGATCGACCGGGTTACCATTCTTGCGAATCTCAAAGTGCAAAATGGAACTGCGCTCCTCACCATCCCCCACGCTGGCAATCGCGTCACCCGCTTTCACCAACTCATCCTCCTGGACATACAACTCCTGCGCATAGGAATACGCTGAAAGCACATTATTCTTGTGCTTCAAAATCACCAACTTGCCATGACTGGCAAGGTCCTGACCGCTGTAAACGACTTTCCCGTCAGCGGCGGCCAACACGGCTTCGCCTCGCTTTGCCGTGATATCCACGCCCTGTCGATTGACGACATTTGCTTGGTAGCCGCGCGCCACATCGCCCGATGTCGGCCAAATCCATCCCGATGCAGATGCCACTGGCTTTCGCACTGCAGGCTTGGCGACTGGCGGGTCAAAGCGAACGGTCTCGATAATCTCTTCGTTGTCTGCCACGCGCGCACTGGCAGGTACAACAACCGTTTCCGGCACAGGCTGTCGCCGCATGGCGGCAGGGACTACAACGGTCTGTGGCGCGACACTGCTAACGGCCGTGCGCGCTTGTTGGGCCAGGTGACGCTGCGTGGATTGTTGCGCCATTCGCCGGTAAAGACTCTT
>DOIU01000279.1 GCA_003511825.1 Gammaproteobacteria bacterium
AGTACGCGGAGTCCACCTTGCGCGACACCCAGGCAAAGGATGATGCCAAAGCGTTGGTGGGGTACGGGCTTGCCAAATACTACAACAAACGCAAGGACTATGCGGCAGCGGCTGAAGCCGGTGTGTTGGCCAGCGACGCGCGACGTCGCTCAGCCGGTGAGCTCGACCGAGAAGCCTTGCAGGCGCGCGTCGATCGGATGATAGAAACCTACACCATTGACTTCTTTGCCGAGCATCGTCGCCTGGGCTTGGGCACTGATCAACCGGTGTTTATCGTGGGCTTGCCGCGTTCAGGGACGACACTGACTGAACAGATTCTCTCGGCGCACCCCGATCTGCACGGCGCGGGCGAGCTGCCCGATCTCGGGCGCTTGGCGGCCTCCCTGGTGACAGACGAGGAGAGTGCCTTGTTCCAAGCTGCGCAACGCCTGGCGGAGCAGGGTGATGTCGCCAGTCGCGAGCTCGCCAAGCGCTACCTGAAATCCCTGCGCGAGGGTGCGACCAAGGGACGCACGCGCATCAGTGATAAGTCACCGCTGAACTTCTTCCAACTGGCGCTTGCCGCATTGATGTTTCCCAATGCCCGTGTGATTCACTGCACACGCCACCCCCGCGACAACGCGCTGTCTGTTTGGATGGAGAACTTCAACCCGGATCAGCAATGGTCCACTGACTTTGATGATCTGGCATTCTATCGCCGTCAATACCTGCGACTGATGCAGCATTGGCGGGAGGCGCTGCCGCTCGAGATCCTTGAGATGCCCTACGAAACCACGGTTGCAGATTTGGAGGGGCAGGCCAAGCGTATGATGGACTTTTTGCGTGTTCCGTGGGATGCGCGGTGCCTCAGCTTCCATAAGAGCGAGCGTGCTGTACAGACGCCCAGTCGCTGGCAAGTGCGCCAGCCTATCTATACGCGGTCGGTCGAGCGTTGGCGAGCCTATGAGCCGTATCTGCCGACCTTGGTGTCGGCTTTTGAGGACGATGGCGACGCTTGAGCGTCGCGGTGTGCCGTGAGCTGGGCGCAGACTTGTAGAATGCGTACCGGTTTGACAAAATTGGCGGCTTATCGCCGCGACCATTCGCCAATGGGGTTATTCACCGATGATTGTCCAACAAGCGAGCCTGCAGTGTGACACCGCTGCCGCGCTCTGCGAAGCGGCCTGTGCCTATGCCGCTCAGCACCAATTGACGGTGTGCGCCTGGGTGCTCGACAGCCATGGCAACCCCCTGGCCATGCAGCGGCATAACCAAGCGCCGCTGGCGTCCACGGAAATCGCGCGGCGCAAGGCCTGGACAGCCGTCAGTTTTAAACTGCCGACGGATCGCTGGGAGCAGCGCCTGCACGACAAACCTCACCTGCGCGCGAGCTTAATGCAGCAACAGGATCTTGCCCTGTTTGGCGGTGGGCTGCCGATTGTGAAGGACGGACAACTCCTGGGTGCGATTGGCGTCTCGGGTGCGTCAGAAGCGCAAGACATTGACTGCGCGCAGGCCGCGCTAGACACGCTGGACTGAGTCACGCGCAGTACGCACTCCCGCGTCGTATTGTCATTTCATGCACGCTTGTTACACTGCAAATGGTTCTCATTTGCGGTTTGGCGAGCGATATGTGGTCTTCTGTGTTTGAACGGGTATTGGCCTTTATCCGACGGGAAAACACCGTTCTGCATGTGCCCGAAGCCGGGTCTCAGCTGGAGACGGGCATGCGGTTTGAGATTGATCCGAGCCAGGGGCGCGGGTATACCGTGATGCACCGCTTGGGCAATGGCCTGGAGGTCGCGCTCATTGACTTGTTTTATTTTGAGCCTTTGCAGCTGACGCAGCGCGATGTCCAAACGTATTTTGGCTTTTCGCTGTTACTCGAGGGGCATCTCGAGATTGCTGTGCCGGCACTCACGCTGGATCGCAGGGTGGCGGCTGGTGAACTCGCGTATCGCGGAGGCAACCTCCCCGAGATGACAAAGACCTGTCCCGCTCAAACTCGGGTTCGCGGCCTATCGATAGACATCCCCCAAGCGATGCGTGATCGCTGGCAGGCTGAGGCGCCCGGAGGGCTCAATGCCAGCGTTGACGCTGAGCTGCGCGGTGCGGATACACCGTTTCTGCGGATAGCGCCGGCCTCTGAGGCGGCGGTACAACTGGCTGATAAGCTGTTTACCTTCGACACCTCCACCACGCTGGGTCGCATCCAGTATGAGGCGAGCGTTCTCAATCTGCTCGCGCATCTGCTTGACCCTGACTCAACCCCCGCGATCAAGCTGACCCGCGCGCAGCGGCGTCAACTCAATTTACAACGCGCCATCGACGATGCGATAGACATACTGCAGGTCGAGTGGTCGTCACCCCCCACGATTCGAGCGCTGGCGCGGCGTGTTGGTCTCAATAAGCAGTATTTGCAAGATGGCTTCCACGCATTGACCGGTTCCACGATTGGCGACTATGTCCGGCGACAGCGGATGGAGCGTGCGCGCACTTTGATCGAAAGCCGTGGCGTGAGTGTGCTGGAAGCCGCCCAGCAGGTCGGTTACTCCAATCCGAGCCATTTTTCCCAGGCGTTTAGAAAGCACTTTGGTGTGTCGCCCGCCGCGTGTCGCACCAAATAGCTGCCACGCCGACTTCTGTTTCTCTGGGTTGACCGCTTCCGCTGTTTTTTGTCAATCGGGGCTGAATAAATTTCCCCTTCGGGTGGGTTACCGATGAACCACGCAGTAGCCTGTGTGGCTGTTATTCAAGGTTGCTGTTGGGGGAATATTGCATGTCTGTCTCGCGTACCGGTGTTGCCACCGTCATGCCTTTTTTCGCGGTCTCGACGTTCGTGGTGATGAGTGTCAGTCGGCCAGTGTTGGCGGAAGACGCGGGCACAGAGCCGTTATCGCTGATGCCTGTCATCGTGAAGGCACGACACAGTGATGAGGCGCTTGAGGATGTGCCTTTTACGGTCAACGTGATTGAGGCAG
>DOIU01000497.1 GCA_003511825.1 Gammaproteobacteria bacterium
GGGCGGGCTATGGCGATGTCATTGAGCGTGAGCCGGAGGCTGTAATCCAGGATCTGCGCGATGGTTTAATCAATGCGGCAGACGCTGAGAGAGTCTACGGTGTTATGACAACTGCCGGCACCATGAATCTGGATGCCGAGGCCACCACAGCACGTCGCGAGAAGCTCCTGGCTGAACGCAAGTCACGCGCCAAGCCCTACAGTGAGTTTATCGAAGCGTGGCAGAAACAGTCACCGCCTGAGAAGGTGTTGCAGTATTACGGGCACTATCCGTTCCCTGATCAAGCTGCGCAAGGAGCATGACCATGGCATCCATAGCCACGCTGCATGATCTGCTGTCTTCCCAGGCAGCACGGTACGGCGATCAGACCTTCGTCCATTTTCAGGACCAAGCGATCAGCTATGCAGCGTTGGCAAAGAGCGTCTCCCAGGTGGCAGCAGGGCTACAGGGACTCGGTCTTCACAAAGGCAGCCATATCGCGGTCATGCTGAGCAATCGCCCGGAGTATCTGACGCTGGATTTTGCCATCAGCAAACTCGGCGGGGTTGAGGTGCCGATCAATACGGCGCACAAGGGGGATCTGCTCACCTATATGCTCGATCAGTCCGATAGCCAGGTTCTTGTGATTGAAGGCTGTTTTGTCGCACAACTGGATGAGGTCATCGCGCATTTGCCAACCTTGGAGACGGTGATTGTCCTGGACGGGGTCACTCCGAGCTATAGCGGCAAAAAGCTGCTCGCCTACGAGCAGCTCTTGAACACTGCGCATGAGTTCAAGACGGTCTCTGTTGGTGAACAGGATCCTTTTGCGATCCTCTATACCTCGGGCACAACGGGCCCCTCAAAAGGCGCCGTCTTACCGCATCGCTACGCCTTGTCGATGGCGGAAATGATCAGCCAACGCGCGCAGTATGACGAGAGTGACTGCTTGTATAACGTGCTGCCCTTGTTCCATGGCAATGCAAAACTGCTGTCGACATTACCGGCCCTGCTGGTGGGTGCGCGGATGGTCTTGGGGGAAAAGTTTTCTGCCAGCCAACTGTGGGACGATGTCGCCCGCTACGGTTGCACCGAGTTCAACTACATCGGCAGCATTCTGGCCATACTGATGAAAGCCGAACCTCGCGCAGACGATGCCGCGAACTCACTGCGGGTAATGATCGGGGCAGGTGCGGGCCCTGATATCCATGCGGCGTTTGAGCAACGCTTTGGTGTAAAACTCATAGAGGGCTATGGCATGAGCGAGATCGGTATCCCGATCATCAGTGCCATGGATGATCGCCGCCCGGGTTCATGCGGTCAGTTACACCCCGACTATGAGGTCAAATTGGTCACCGATGATGGGCAGACTGCACAGGCTAACCAACCGGGCGAGTTGTTGATCAGGCCGCGAAAACCCTGGTCCATGATGCTGGAATACTACAACAAGCCCGAAAGCACGGTGACAGCGTGGCAGGATCTTTGGTTCCACACGGGCGATTACCTGCAATGTGACCCGGACGGTTATTACTATTTCGTCGACCGAAAAAAGGACGCAATACGACGCCGCGGCGAGAATATCAGTTCATTTGAGGTGGAGAGTCTGGTGAATCGCTACCCCGATGTGCTCGAATCTGCGGCCGTCCCGGTGCCCTCAGAGATTGGCGAGGATGATGTCATGATCTGTGTGGTTGCGAAAGGCGACACTGAAATCGATCCGGCGGCCTTGCATGCCTATTGCCGTGAACAGATGGCTGACTTCATGTTACCGCGCTACATCCGAACGATGCCGCAAATTCCTAAAACCCCCACCCAGAAGGTCCAAAAGTACCAGTTGCGCCAAACTGGCGTCACTGTCGATACTTGGGACGCACTCAACACAGAGACAGGGACCGCGTGATGACCGTTATCAATGAACAGACACACGACTCAGATTTGCCGCTGCTGAACACGCCCATCATATCGCTGGGCGGAGAGGGAATACGCATCAGAGGCGGGCACTGTGAGTCATGCGGGCAATTGCATTACCCCTACTGCACACATTGCATGCGCTGCGGCCAACAGGTGTCACCGGTGTACTTCGATCCCGCCGGCAAAGTGTATAGCTTTACCACTGTGCAAACGAAAGCACCTTATGGACTGCCCGAGCCCTATACGGTCGGGTATATCGAGCTTAACGAAAACGGACTACGCGTATTTGGGCTATTTGCTCCTGAGGTGTCTGGCGACATTGAAATTGGCACCGAGGTTGTCATATCGCTACAAGCCCTGGGGTTAGATGGTCAGCAGCAGCCCTGCTTGCGTCCGGTCTTTACCGTGGCGAACGACAAGGAGTCGACATGAGCGATATCTATGTCGCGGGGTTTGGCATCACGCCGTTCGCGAGGCACAGCGACAAGGGGTTGAACGACTTGGCCCTAGCAGCCGGCGAAGCGGCACTCGCTGACGCCGGCATCTCGGGCAAGGACGTGGGCATTGGGTATTTTGCCAATGCGCTCGCTGGCCGTCTGTTTGGTGATTCTACCTTGGGACAAGCAGCGTTTGCGGCCTTGGGTATCAATAAAATTCCCGTGCTCAACGTCGAAAAAACCTGCACATCGGGTTCCTCGGCATTCTATCTGGCGTGTCAGTCCGTGCGCTGCGGCGAAGCGGATGTGGCGCTGGTAATCGGGGCCGAAAAAATGTGCGTGCCGCAAATGGGGCTGCTCAATTCGGGCGATACTGACACAGATGCGCTACTCGGTTTGGTGCCGCCAGCGAGTTTTGCCATGCGTGCTCAACGCCATATGCATGAGTATGGCACCACGCTGGCGCAGATGGCGCAGGTTGCTGTCAAGAACCGTGATCATGCCGGGCTTAACCCTATCGCGCAGTACCGCACGCCAACGACTGTTGACGAAGTGCTGTCGTCACCCATGATCGCCGACCCCTTAACACGGTTGCAATCAATCCCAATTGCGGACGGTGCTGCTGCCGTCGTCATCTGTAATACACAGGTGGCCAAGCGGTTAGGCGCAAAGGTCCGTGTGCGCGCAGCAGTGTTGTGCTCTGGGGATTACCTGAACCCGCAAAGCTTTGCGCGTTGGCAGACAGACTACCGAGGGGCCGTGGCGGCCTATGAAAAGGCAGGCATCGGACCCGATGAGTTAGACCTTGTTGAGTGCCATGACGCGTTTACGATCTCAGAACTCATGCACTACGAGGCCCTTGGGCTGTGCGATGCCGGAGAGAGCGGCGCACTGGTTGGCTCAGGCGCCACAGCGTTGGGCGGGCGAATACCGGTGAACGTCTCTGGCGGTTTGCTCAGCAAAGGGCACCCGATTGCCGCCACGGGAGTGGCTCAGATTGGTGAGATCAAGCAGCAGCTATGCGAGCAGGCTGATGCGCGTCAGGTGGACAACGCGAGGGTCGGGCTTGCGCACTGTATGGGCGGTGACTTGGCCGCAGATACCAAGTCATACAGCCTGGTCATTATGACATCGTGATGATGCACAACGAGTTAACACACAGGAATCGAGCAATGAATAGAGTAGCGAATAAGGTTTGTTTAGTCACGGGTGGCGCCAATGGCATTGGTGAGGCGATCAGTCGCCTGTTGGTCAGTGAGGGAGCAACCGTGGTCATTACGGATATTGCCGATGGCAAAGGCGAGGCGTTGGCTGAAGAACTGAATCAGGATGAGACCAAGGCATATTACAGACACCAGGATGTGACCAGTGAAGCAGCATGGAACACGTTGTTCGACTGGTTGAAGACGCAGTTTGGCCGACTCGATGTGCTGGTCAACAACGCGGGCGGTGGCACCTACAACGATCTTGAAACACTGTCGCTCTCTGATTGGCACGGCATCATGTCCCTCAACGTGGACAGTGCTTTTATGGGCACCCAGCGGGCCGTGAGTCTGATGAAGCAGGGGGAGGGCGGTTCGATCGTGAACATGTCGTCCGTTGGCGGCTTGGTGGGTTCGCCCAACTTGGTGGCGTATTCCGCAGCGAAGGCGGCGGTGAAGCTGTTTTCCAAATGTGCGGCCATACACTGCGGTCAGCAGGGCTACAACATACGCGTTAATACCGTGCATCCAGGCTTGGTAAAGACCGTTTCGGGCATGGACATGGCCACGAAAGCAACCGGAATGAGTGCGGAAGAAGCGGAAGCGGCTTTTACCACCTTACATCCCATTGGGCGTTTGGGTGTGCCGGCTGAGATAGCGGCCATGGTCCTATTCCTGGCGTCTGACGAGTCCAGTTTTGCCACGGGAGGGGAGTTTGTCGTAGACGGCGGGTATACCGCTGCTTAGTGTACGCATTGTATTAATAAATACATAAACAACAAGGCGTGAGAGTGGACAGTGTTGAACAAAGTCGGTTAGCGGAACATGTCGCAGACGTCCTAGGCAAGATGGACAGCGTCTCTAAGCAGCTTGGGATAGAGCGTCTGAGTGTGGGGCCGGGCTGTGCGCGGATGCGCTTAGTGATCGACGACAGTATGGTCAACGGCCATGGCCTTTGCCATACCGGTATTCTGTGTACCTTGGCGGACATCTGTACGGCATATGCCGCCTGCTCGTACAACGAAAACACGCTGGCGCAAAGCCTGAGTATTCAGCTGATCGCGCCTGTGCCCTTGGGGACCAAGCTCTACGGCAACGCAACAGAGGTCTGTATGTCCGGGAGAACCGGAATTTATGACGTTGAAATCACCAATGAAGCGGGTGCCGTGGTCTCAGTCGTGAGGTGTCAGTGTAGGCAAACCAAAGGGACTGTTTCTGAAAATTTTCCGAGAGGGCGAAATTAGCTGAATTTTTTTACCTATTAATTTAACGATCGTTCGATTAGTTGGGTGCTAAAGCAAGCGACATTGTTGGCATCTGAGGTCATTAAAATAATAAAGAGGATTCGAGAAATGAGGAAAACAATAGGCAATAAACACACAGAGCGCTTAATGCGACTGAGTGTTTTAGGGGGCGCTATGATGAGCATAGTGCCATACGGTCTCCACGCTGCGGAGATTGATTTGAACGATGATTGGCAGATGTCTGTCGATACTATCCTCTCCTACGGCAGTGCCTGGCGAGTCGAGAGCGCCGATGAGGATAATCTGCTGGATCCCAATGCTGACGATGGCAACCGTAACTTTTCTACGGGATTAATCTCCAATCGGGCCAGTTTCTTAACCGATATAGAAGTGTCGGATGGTGACAAAGGGGTCTTTCTGAGGGTGAACGGCTTCTATGATGGTCGCTATCACAATGACACCGATCACGACCAGCCAGGAACGTACAACAGTGACCCCCTTTACGGAGGCAGTGCTGACGACAGTACATCGTTTACCGATGATACCGTCGATCAACACGGCCAAGATGTGCGGCTACTGGATCTTTTTTTCTATACCGGGTTCTCCCTAGGGGAGCGACAGGGTTCACTGCGTGTGGGTCGCCAGGTGGTCAGCTGGGGGGAGAGCTTGTTTATCCAAAACAGCATCAATAGCGCTAACCCAGCCGATGCCTCAAAAGCCAACGTCCCTGGCATTGAGGTCAAAGAGATTTTGCTACCGGTGAATATGCTCTATGGGCAATTGGATCTGACGGATCAGTTGAGTATGGAAGCCTATTATCAGTTTGAGTGGGCGAGAACTGAGATAGACGCTGCAGGTAGCTATTTTAGCTTTAGCGATTGTTGGATGAAGGTGGTGAAACACTGCTAGTCCCTCATCCTGAAGACCCGACTGCACTGATTCCTTTGCCACGCGGGGCCGATGATGAGCCGTCTGATTCCGGGCAATGGGGTGTCGCATTGCATTATCTCGTGCCGCAACTCAACGATACGGAATTCGGGTTTTATGCCATGAACTACCACAACAAGACACCGGAGCTGATTGTGGATGTGAGTGACCCTATGGCACCAAACTACTACCTGGAATATCTGGAGGATATCAGGTTGTATGGCATCAGTGCGGGTACCGTGATTGGCAACACCAACGTCGGTGTTGAGGTGTCCTACCGAGAAAATCAACCCGTGGCCACCGCGCATCCCGCCTTGGCGCCTGTGCCCTATACCCAAACAGAAATGGTACAGGGCCAATTGTCGTTCACTCATCTTACGGGGCCTACGTCTTTTGCCGACAACATTTCCCTCGCCGGAGAAGTGGGGTTCACGCACGTGAGTGGTTTGTCGGACGATGAAATCTTTGGCGCAGACAAAGACGCGTGGGGCTACACCTTAAGCAGTTCCTTTGAATACAACGGCGCGCTGCCCGGTATTGATTTGAAAGTGCCGCTCATTCTTTCCCACGGTGTGGATGGCGTATCCGCCTCTGCTGCGTCAGGGTTTGTAGAAGATGTTAAGAAAGTCACGTTTGGTCTTGAAGCCATCTATTTAAGAAACCTGGAAGGTTCATTGAAATACACCGCCTTTTTTGGAGGAGGCGACCTCAACCCCCTTCGGGACAGGGGCTTTGTCGCCTTTAATCTGAAATACGGCTTCTAACGATAAAAGAGGTGGAGATATGAATACCTATAAAAAACTTGTGTTGATAGCGGCCATGGCTGCGTCTTTTATGACACATGCGGCGGTGTCTGAACAGGAAGCGCAGCGCTTGCAAAGTGATCTGACACCGTTGGGTGGCGAACGTGCGGGCAATGCAGACGGTACTATTCCGGCCTGGCAGGGCGGTTTAAAAGCGGCACCCGATAACGTGCAATACCGAGGCGCGGGCAGTCATCACCCGAACCCCTACGCGGATGATACGCCTGTGTTGACCATCACCGCAGACACGGTTGACCGATATGCTGATAAGCTGACTCCAGGGCAGCTTGCCATGTTCAAGAAGTACCCCGACACCTTCAAAATGCAGGTGTTTCAAACGCGTCGCACCCAAGCGGTGCCGGCGCGGGTGGAGAAAAACACACTCAGGAATGCGGTCACTGCCAACTTGGCGGATGGTGGTAATGGCGTCGATCGCGCGTTTGGCGGCATTCCATTTCCCATCCCTGGCAATGGCCAGGAAGTGATTTGGAATCATTTACTGCGATGGCAAGGGGAAGCACGCTTGCGCGAGAGCGACTCCTTCGCGGTACACAGCAATGGGGATATCGCGTATGGCGAGGATGCCAGTGTTGAGGTATTCCCTTACTACAGCAGCGCCAGCGACGAAGAAACATTTGATGGCAACTACTATATGGTCATTACCAAAACACTACAGCCGACACGCAAGAAAGGCGAACTGGTGTTGGTACAAGACCCGATTAATCAAGTCATCACACCGCGCAAAGCCTGGCAGTACATCCCAGGTGCCCGTCGGGTGCGTCGCGCGCCTACCGTGGCCTATGACACGCCAGCGCCCTTTTCAAGCGGCCTGTCCACCTACGATGATATTTTTATGTTCAACGGCGCAATCGATAAATACGAGTGGAAATTGATCGGTAAGGAAGAGAAATACATTCCGTACAACAATTATGAGATGGACAACCCCGCGCATGATTACAAGTCCATTCTAACGAAGGGCCATATGAACCAAGACCTGGTGCGTTATGAGCTGCATCGGGTCTGTAAAGTGGAGGCCACGCTCAAGGGTGGTCAGCGGCATCTCTACAGTAAACGTGTGATGTATTTTGACGAGGACAGCTGGGTCATGGCCTTGTCAGACAGCTATGACGCACACGGCGAGCTGTGGCGCACCAACGTCGGGTACAGCAAGAACGCGTTTGAATTGCCTGGCGTCGTGTTACGGGGATTCGTGACCTACGATCTCAACTCTGGTGGGTATGCAGTATTAGACCTGATGAATCAGCAGGCGGAATTGCCGCGCTACAACACCATCAAAAAGGCCAATTATTTTACGCCTTCTAATTTACGGAAGATCAGTCGACGGTAAGGCGATCAGCGAAGGTCATGGTCGTCATGACCTTCGCTGTCTACGCCATGAAGGAGGCATCATGTCTATTGGCTTAATCTGTCCATCGCGCCGGGTGATCAGGTGGTTGCATTTTCTCGTCCTGTGCGCGTGGTGTGGCCCCCTCTGGTCAGACACCCGTATGACCGAGCACGTGCCTCGCGGGGTGATTCTGGATATCGCCGCCCAGGGTGAGACAGTGATCGCCGTTGGCGAACGTGGCCATATCCTGGTTTCTAACGATGGTGGAGATCATTGGGCGGTTATGCCGAGTCCCGTGGAACAAACGCTCACGGCTGTCTATATGCTCGATCAACAGCACGCCTGGGCGGTCGGGCATGACGGGATTATTCTTGCCAGTCACGACGGTGGTGAGCATTGGGAGCTGCAGTACAGTCATCGACAATACGCCAAGCAGAACCCCGATGAGGCACCTGGATTCGGTCCCCTAATGAGCGTTTTCTTTTTTAACACAGAGGACGGCATTGCTGTGGGCGCCTATGGGCGCATGTTGCTTACACACGATGGTGGTACGCATTGGTTCGACGCGGCAGAGCGCTTGAACAATATCGACGAGTACCGCCTGAACGCCGTGATCTCCGCGGGGCCGGGGCGTTTGGTGATCGCTGCTGAGGCTGGCCTGGCATTTATTTCTCAGGATCACGGTGAAAGCTGGGTACAGAGTGAGATGTCGAGTGATGGTTCCTTATTCGGTGCATGGCACGATGCTGGGCGTGACCGACTTTTCTTGTTTGGCCTGCAGGGTTTGTTGTATCGATCAGATGACCAGGGTAACAGCTGGCACCGCATTGACACTGGCTTGACGAGTACGCTCTACAAAGCGTTTTCAGGTAAGGAGACTGATGTTTATATCGTCGGTAGCGATGGCGTGTTTCTGAAAATGCGAGGCCCGGATGATGTGCCGAGTCTGTTCCGCTACGGTGATCGGCGAACCACGACGTCAGGGCTTATGACGAAAGATGGCTTCTTGCTGACTGGTCAGGTCGGTGTAACGACGCTGCCGAGCGAGACACGTTTCGGTGTGCTGACTGAACGTGGAACAGGAGGACGGGAATGACATTGGCAAGTGTGTTCCCTGCCGTCGAGCAGTCTCTCGAACAACAGGTGTTTGGCCACCGTAAGCCGCTTCTGCTGTGCTTTCTTTTCATCACGCTGGTACTCGCATGGAAAGCGAGCGGCATCCGCCCTGACGCCTCTTTTGAGAAGATGATTCCCCTGAATCATCCCTATATTCAAAACTATCTCAATAACCAGGATCGCATGCAGGGGGGAGAAAACCAGATTCGCATCGCGGTTGAAGCCAAAGAAGGGGATATCTTCAGCGCGGCGTTTCTGCAAACCCTGCAAGAGATCAACGACGCAGTTTTCTTCTTGCCTGGCGTCGATCGCTCGCAGATGCGCTCCCTGTGGATGCCCAGCGTACGATGGCTAGAGGTAACGATTGACGGTTTTGCGGGTGGGCCCGTGATTCCAAAGCAATACGATGGATCGCCGGCGTCATTGGAACAGCTACGCCGCAACATCATGAAGTCGGGTGAAGTGGGGAGACTGGTTGCCAACGATTTCCGTTCGGCGGTGATTGAAGTACCGCTGCTGGAGGTGAACCCTGAAACCGGAGAACGCCTGGATTACCAGGCGTTCTCTCATCAGCTCGAGTCGCAGATCAGGCAACCGTTCACCAGCGCCAAGGTTGACATCCATATCGTCGGCTTTGCCAAACTGGTGGGCGACTTGCTCGACGGTATCGCCGAAATTGGCATGTTTGCGCTGGTGACCATCGCGTTTACGTTTCTGATGCTGTACGGCTATTCGCAATGTCTTCGCAGTGCGCTGTTACCCTTGGTGTGTTCGCTCGTCGCGGTGGTGTGGCAACTGGGGTTGCTAAGGGTGTTGGGGCAGGGCCTCGATGCGTTTTCGGTATTGGTGCCATTCTTGATTTTTGCGATTGGTGTGAGTCATGGCGTTCAGATCATTAACGGCTTTGCCCATGAAGCCGCCCACGGTGAAACCGCGCTGATGAGCGACATGCGAACCTTTCGTCACCTGTTCTGGCCTGGGATGTTGGCATTGACCAGCGACGGAATCGGTTTTGCGACTTTATTCGTGATTGACATTGGGGTCATACAAGGGTTAGCCGTCGCAGCCAGCATCGGCGTCGCTGTTGTGATTCTCACCAACCTGGTGTTATTGCCTGTTCTGCTCTCGTACAGTGGCGTATCTCAGCGTTGTATCGAGCGAGCTCAGTCCCGCAAAACGGACCAGTCCCCCATTTGGCGGTTTCTCGCGTTACCGACTCGACGCGGCTACGCCTGGCTGACGCTGTTCAATACGGTCCTTCTTTTCGCGCTGGGCGCACACTTCAGTCAGCAGTTGCAGGTGGGGGACCTCGACCGGGGGCGCCTGAGCTGCGGCCCGATTCCGTGTATAACCTTGATAACCAGTATCTCGTGGATCATTACGCGACCAGCTCTGACATTCTGGTGGTGATGGCCAAAACGGCGAAGGACGGCTGTGCGAGCTACCCCGTGATGAAGGCCATCGAGGACCTGCAGTGGGAGCTGGGTCATACATCGGGTGTACAGAGTACGATTTCCATCGTCTCCGTGGCAAAGCAAGTGATTGTGGGCACCAACGAAGGCAACGTGCGTTGGTATGGCATCCCTGATGACCAGGAGGTGTTAAACAGCGCCGTCGCGCGCGACATTCCCGCGACCCTGATGGACGCGGATTGCAGTTTGGTGCCGCTATTGGTGTTTCTTGACGATCACCGCGCTGAGACCTTGGATCGAGCGATCGCAGTGGTCAACAACTTCAGTCGCGAGGCCGGGGCGGGTGAGGTCGTTTTTGAATTGGCGGCGGGCAATGCCGGCATTGAAGCTGCGACCAATCAAGAAATCGCCAAAGCGCAGTACATGATGCTGGGCTATGTGTATGGGGTTGTCATTCTGCTGTGCTATGTCACCTTCAGGTCTTGGCGGGCAGTCACGTGCATCATCTTCCCACTCATCCTGACGTCCTTGCTGTGCCAGGCGTTGATGGCCATGTTAGGGATAGGCGTTAAGGTTGCCACCTTGCCCGTGATTGCGCTCGGCGTGGGCATCGGGGTTGATTACGGCATCTATATCTACAGCCGCTTGGCGTCATTTCTCAGGCTGGGTCACAGTCTGCAAGACGCCTATCGAGAAACACTCGCAACCACCGGAAAGGCCGTTTTTTTTACGGGGTTGACGCTTGCCGTGGGTGTTTTTACCTGGGTGTTCTCGCCGATCAAGTTCCAAGCCGATATGGGCATTTTACTGACGTTTATGTTTATCTGGAACATGCTCGGCGCGATATGGCTCTTGCCGGAAATCGCTTATTTCCTGATCCGAGAGCATCCGCAGATCAGTAGGTGATAGATGCACGATCGGGTGTTTTTACAGGCCTTGGATCAACCGGGGTGATCTGGATGTTTCCTCTACCTGTCGGGTAGGGCTTCGGGGGGAGATCATCTGCTCCCCCCATTTTTTTGGTTGTTGGAAGAGTGGGGTAGATCATGAATCCGGATAAAGTGCTGATTGAAAGGTTTATCAAAGAAGAGTGTTCTACCCTCAGTATCACGGATAATCCGCTGGCTGAAAATCTAGATGGAAAGCTGATTCAGGCCGGCAGGGGTGAGGTTGAGTTGTCTTTCCGAGTCGATCATAGCTTCACCCAGGGGGCCGGCGCTATTCAAGGCGGGATTGTGGCAACCATGCTTGATTTCGGCTTGGCATTTGCGGCTTTGTCCGTGGTGGATGTGACGCAGTCAGTCGC
>DOIU01000280.1 GCA_003511825.1 Gammaproteobacteria bacterium
GACCACGTGGAACAGCACCCGTTCGCTAAAACGTCATTTCATCAAAAACAACGACGTTATCGAACTTGTCCACATCGGCTACAAACGGAGCGAGGCATGAGAAACAACGACCTCGCCAAGATCCATATCGCTAAGAAAGACCTCTGTTTATCAGACGACGACTACCGAGCCGTGCTTTGGGCAGTCTGCCGGGTTCGCTCCAGCGCCGCCCTGGACGTCGCCGGCCGGGGGAAACTTTTGCAGCATTTCAAGTCGCGCGGCTGGAAGCCACAACGCCGGCGTGTTGGGCCTAAATCCAAGCGTGGCGCGGTAGACAAAATCCGCGCACTCTGGATCACGATGAGCCAACAGGGCATCGTTCGCGACGCCTCGGAAACTGCGCTCAGCGCATTCATTGAAAAAACCACAGCAAAACACAACGACGGGCGCGGAATACAGCAAGCCGAGTGGCTGCGAACCGAACCGGAACTCGCCAGCTTTGTCATCGAGCAACTGAAACAGTGGCAGCGGCGGGAATTGAGGAAGCGGAAGGAGAAAGTGAATGAATGATGCAAGCCGGCTTATCGCAGTAAGAAAGTCTTTGGGCCTCAATCAAGGGCAGTTTGCGGACGCTATTGGCTGTGCCCGCTCGCTCATGAGTGAGGCAGAAAACGGAAAGCGCCCTGTCGGAAGAGGAATAATCTGCGGTATCGCACTGAAATATCCAGAGGTTGATTTGAGGTGGTTGCTGACAGGAAAAGCAGCACCGGCGCGGGCCTCGATCAAATCCCATGAGGTCACTGAACTCGTCAATCGACACGCACAAATGCTGATTGATGAGCTGCTCGGACTGACGAAATGAAAGCCCTCTGCCCGAATTGCAATACAACCCTGGATCTGTCAGCCCTCGCGGAGGATGCCTGCAGCCGCGCAGTTTTCGCCCTGATCGCCCAGCAGCCTGCTGTCGTTCAGGCTCAATTAATCCCTTATTTAGGGCTGTTTAAACCCCGTTTACAGGGTCTGCGCTGGAGCCGTGCACAGCACCTCCTACAAACCCTGGTCGACGCCACTGCCGATACGAGTGCCAACCGTCTCGCAGCAGCTCTATCTGAAACGGTGAACCAATTTGCAGAGACACGCAGGCACGATAGCTGGAAGCCTTTAAACTCCCACAATTATCTACTGCGCGTCATAGAATCGACGCCCTAACCATCACCCCTCTCGCTCAACGCCACGACAGAAAAAACTGTCAGCAAAACCGCACAAGCTGTCAGTTTTCTGGCAAAATTCCCGGCCCATGATCATAAAAATGCACCAGCATGGTTCGTGAAAGTGATTTGTGACGGGCTTAGAAATCTATACAGCTCTGGGGTTGAGGGGGCACCAGCGGCTGATCTCATTGAGATGACCGTCGAGCGTTGGATTAGCGAGATGTGGCCGCGCCGAAAATGGTCTGAGCACGACAGATTCAGCGGTGCGCGGCGGCTGCAACTCGCGTTTCAGCAGACGACCAACGCCACCAACCAATGGCCGACGGTAAATGAAATCTTGAGCCAGGTGCCAACCCATTGATTGATCCCAGCGCACAAGATCTGCCGCCAGAAATTCCGCAATCTCTGCGTGAGATTGCCGAGGTCGTCGGACTCCCCGTTGCGCTAAATTTGGCGAAGAAAATCGGCGGCACCCGCATTAGAGTACCCGTGAGATTCACAACAGACCATTTGCTCGCACGCATCATCGGGCACGAGCGGTGGCCATAATTCTGGCGTGTCTACCAGGGGCAACACATGGATCTACCGCGAAATGTCGTGTATCTCAGAAAACTGCGTAATCTCCAGATTGTCGCAGAGTATCACGGTCAGCGAACTGCTCGCGAGATCGCGCTGAGATATCAGACCACTGAGCGCAATGTGTACAAAATCGTGGCGGCGGGGGTCGACGAAATGGCCGATGCGCAAGGGGATTTGTTTCAGAGCTTGTAACTATGCGTGTATGTTCCTGCATAATGTAAGTTCAAAACAAAACCAAGGAAAGCAAATGAAACTGGTATGTATTGCAGCGTATTTTTTATTACTAAATTCAACTATTGCAATGGCAGAAACGTCGGCTCAGCAAACTAGCGAAAGGCACTACTACGCCATTGAGGAAGCTGGTGAATAAGGATATGAGTCGATTGAGAATGACGTTTTACTGGTGCGATATCTGGGTGAAAAAGCGGGTGTGCATCAGTTCGCTCTGATTTTCAATCAGTACAACGTTGGCGTCTACATTTTTAAGCCGCCCTATACCTACGTGATTTCTGCCGAATATTTCAACAACGAAATGCTCTCTAAAGAAATGACAAGGATCGGAGAAGGGACATTGTTTTCGTTGATGCTTGCCGATGCCCAGGCAGGTGCATTGAAGCCTTACGTCTTTAAAGGCGGAACAGGTCGTTGGGTTGGTGATGACTATACAGTAGCCATCACGGCTCCAGAATAGTTTGACAAAAGCGCAGTATTGGGTCTAGTCTCCAACTGCGCCGGAAAAATCCGGCGCCGGGATTAACAGCCCGAAATCAAAGAGCGCAAAAGCGCGCTCTCGATGCGCTTTTTTTGTGCCTGCGTTATGGTGGGCGCTGTGGGGGCGTCGAGAGATGCGCCGGTTTCTCTTTGGCCGGTCTGTTAACCCCGCAGCGTCCGCCTCCATCGTTAACAGGTTGGTGGCGGTTCTCCGAAATCAAAGAGGACAACACCATG
>DOIU01000539.1 GCA_003511825.1 Gammaproteobacteria bacterium
AGCGACATCGGACGTTACAGAAAATCGCTGCGGACTCGATCAAGTTTGAACCCAGCATTCGACAAGACGTCGATCTCATCTACCTGACGGTTGACGCCGAACAAGCCCGGCTCGTGCGCCCGCAGCTGCTGTTTTTCCGCGCACGCGAAATTCCGCTCATCGCAAGCTCGCGCGTACACGACAGACTCGCCAACACACGCAAGGACAGAGACCTTAACGGCATTGTATTTTCGGACAGCATCTGGGCCTTACCGCTGACTACCGCAGGCAATGCTGACCTCGATGCCATCGTTCGCAACTGGCCAGAGCGCGACAGCGCCATCCGACTATACGCCATGGGGACGGACGCCTATCGCGTGGTCCCCTTTCTGACCAACATGAAAGACGATGAGCACTATCGCTTTGCCGGACACACGGGCGATTTGTCCCTTGATAGCAACAACCGCTTACATCGCCATTTGCATTGGGCCATCTTTGAAAAAGGCAAGGCGACACTTTACGATGGCGCCGCCAAGCCCATGCAGGAAAACTGATCTGAAGACATGCACGGAAACGGATTTCCATGAGCACACAAACAACCGGGCAAGCAGCAGAAAAGCAAGCCAGGCACTACCTAGAAAACCAAGGCTTACGACTGCGCGCACGCAATTATCGCTCACGATTTGGCGAAATCGACCTGATTATGGTCGACGGCGACACCTTGGTCTTTGTCGAGGTACGACTGCGAACGCACACAAGCTACGGGGGCGGCCTCAGCAGCGTCGATACCCGCAAGCAGCGCAAGCTCGCACGCACGGCCCTTGCGTATTTGCAGCAGCACCGATTGAATGACGCCTACTGTCGCTTTGATGTGATTGCAGTGAACCCGCAAGGCACAACCACCTTTGAGTGGATACGAAACGCATTTGACTATACGGGATAACTCAGTATGAATGAGCAGCATACCACTCACCTCGCTGAAAACCACTTCCAGAGCAGCGCGGCTGTGTTTGCATCAGCAAGCAAGCTCCTGCCCCCAGCTATTGCCGCCGCCACCCAGTTGTGTTGCGACGCGCTGCTCAACGGCAAAAAAATCCTGACCTGTGGTAACGGCGGCTCGTCCGGTGACGCCATGCACTTGTCTTCAGAGCTGGTTAATCGCTACAAAATGGAACGCCCCGGCTTGCCCGCCATTGCCTTGACCACCGATAACTTTATCTTGACCTCTATCGCGAATGACTACGACTATGAACGCGTTTTCGCTCGACAGGTGCAGGCACTCGGCCAGGAAGGAGATATCTTGTTTGCGATCTCTACCAGTGGACAGTCAGCCAATATTGTTCGCGCAGTACAAACGGCAATCGAGCGCGATATGACGGTCATCGCCTTAAGCGGTCGGGATGGTGGGCAGTTCCCTGACCAGCTCCGTGCAGGTGTGGACGTTGAAGTGCGCGCGCCCTCAGATGTGACAGCGCGGATTCAGGAAGTGCATCTCGTCTGCATACACGCCATTTGCGATGCCATCGACGAAACATTGTTCGGCGGAGGCGGTTAATCGCGCGGAATCGCGCTACTTAACCACCTTCAAGCTTGGCTTTTTCCCGCCCGTCCCCGCACCGTTAGGTGTGGGGGAAGCCGGAGCAGGGCCATCACCATCAGGCTCGGGAGGTGCAGCTCCTACACCTTCTTGATCACCAAACATCATGCCCTGGCCATTCTCTTGCGCGTAAATCGCCAACACATTGGGCGTCGGGACAAACACCTCCATGGGCTTGCCACCAAAGCGCGCACTAAATGCAACACTGTCATTCCCCAATGCCAGACCATGAGTCGCTGCCGGACTGATGTTCAGGATGATCCGCTCGTTTTCAATATAGCCCTCGGGCACCACTACCGCCTCGGAACGGGTATCGACCAATATGTACGGCGTGAGGCCATTGTCCACAATCCACTCATAAATGGCTCTGATGATATAAGGTCTGGAAGAAGTCATGTGAGACACCCGGAGTCGGGCACTAACCGCCGTTGGCGATCAGCGCATATCGCGTTCGATTTCAGTAAGGCTGAGCTGAAACCCCTCGCGGGCAAACAGGCGCTCTGCATAATCAATGACGGGTTTAGCGTCACCCGGGGGCAGCTCGACACCGTAAGTCCGCAACCGCCACAACAGGGGTGCCAGCGTCGCATCAATAAGGGTGAACTCATCACTGAGAAAGAAGGGCTTTACCGAGAACACATCGGCGGCGGCGATCAGTGAGTCACGAAGGTTTTTTGCCGCCTTGGTGACACGCTTGCTATCACCACTCTCCAGATCAGGCAACAGCGAATACCAATCGTTTTCAATGCGAAACAACGCCAGGCGTGACTGCGCACGCGAGACGGGGTCAACCGGCATCAACGGGGGATGCGGAAACCGCTCATCCAAGTACTCTGAGATGACTCGCGAGTCGTACAACACCAAGTCTCGATCGATCAGCGTCGGAATGCTGCCATACGGATTCAGGTGCAACAGATCCTCGGGCTTGTTGTCGGGATCGATGCTTTCAATGTCCACGGTGATGTCCTTTTCAGCCAGCACGAGACGAACACGGTGGCAATGAATGCACTCTGCAGCGGAATACAGCATCATGACGGAACGACGGTTTGCAATGGTCGACACTTATTTACTCTCCGGGGCAATCCCCAAAAAAAAACGGGCCTACAGATTGTGGGCCCGCCATAATCCATAGAATCCTTAAAGACTATTTGACAATGTCTCTCCAGTACTCCTTCTTCAATTGATAGGCAACCACTAGAAAGACGATTAAAAACAACATGACCCACATGCCGACGCGATGGCGTACGACTTTAATGGGATCTGCCATATAAGCCATGAAGTTTACTAAATCCGCCACGGTCCGGTCATATTCCTCGGGCGTTTGTTTACCCTTGGTAACCAGCTCAAACCCGACCATCACCTCGGCTTCATGCCCATGTGCGTCGGTTTGGGTCTCATAGACCGGCTTCTGCCAGCCCTGCAGCTCCCACAACACATGGGGCATACTCGCCCCGGCGAAGACCTTGTTGTTCACACCTACTGGACGTGACGGGTCCAGGTAAAAGGTGCGCAGGTAAGTATACAACCAATCGGTGCCGCGTGAGCGGGCGGTGAGCGCGAGGTTGGGCGGGCTGGCGCCAAAAGCTTGCTTGCCGTAGTCCTTGCTCATGTTATTGAACATCAGCGACCCCACTTTGGTGCGCTCGCCGGCGTCATCGGTGGTGAAAACCAGATTTTCCACCACCTGCTCATCGGTCAGACCGACATCTTGAGCGATGCGATTGTACCGTTGATAATCGGCCGTGTGGCAACCGAGACAATAGTTCACAAAGGTGCGCGCACCGCGCTGCAAAGAGGCCGTGTTGGTCGGATCAATGCGGACGTGGTCAAGCTCAACACCGACAGAAGCACCAAAGCTCGCAGCCGGCATCAACAATAACACAAATGCGGAAATGACTGTTCTTGTATTCATTAGTGCGTCACCCTCGCTGGAACCGGTTTCGTTTTTTCAGAGCGGCTTATAAAAAACAGAGCGACAAAAAAACCGAAGTAAATCAACGAACAAACTTGGGAAACAAAAGTACCTACCGGTGTCGGCGCCTGCATACCGAAGTAGCCGAGCACCACAAAAGAGACCGCAAACAGTGTGAGATTAATTTTGTACGGCAATGAGCGGTAACGAATAGAACGCACGCCATTGCGGTCAATCCAAGGCAGGAAGAACAGCACAACGATCGCCGCTCCCATCGCAATAACGCCGCCGAGCTTGTCCGGCACCGCACGCAAAATCGCGTAAAACGGCGTGAAATACCACACTGGCGCAATGTGTTCCGGCGTCTTGAGCGGATCAGCAGGCTCAAAGTTAGCGTGCTCAAGAAAATATCCACCCATCTCTGGGGCAAAAAACACCACAGCAAAGAACACGATCAGGAAAACACCCACACCGACAATGTCCTTCACGGTGTAGTAAGGATGAAACGGGATACCATCCAGAGGAATGCCCTCTTCATTCTTGAGCTTTTTGATATCGACGCCGTCAGGGTTGTTTGACCCCACTTCGTGCAACGCGATGATATGCGCGATGACCAAAAACACCAGAATCAGCGGTACCGCAATCACGTGTAAGGCAAAAAAGCGGTTCAGGGTAGCGTCTGAAATGATGTAGTCCCCTTTCAGCCACAGCGTAATCGAGTCACCAATACCAAATGGGATGGCACCAAACAGCGAGATAATGACCTGCGCGCCCCAGTAGGACATTTGCCCCCAAGGCAACAGATAACCCATGAACGCCTCGGCCATCAGCGCGAGGTAAATCAGCATGCCGAAGATCCAAACCAGCTCGCGCGGCTTTTTGTAGGAGCCGTACATCAGCCCGCGGAACATATGCAGATAGACCACGACAAAAAATGCAGACGCACCCGTGGAGTGCATGTAGCGAATGAGCCAACCCCAGTTGACGTCCCGCATGATGTACTCAACGGAACGAAACGCCAGATCGCCGTCTGGCTTGTAATTCATCGTCAGGAAAATACCGGTAACGATCTGGATGACCAACACCAGCAACGCCAGAGAGCCGAAGTAATACCAAAAATTAAAATTCTTGGGCGCATAGTACTTTGACAGATGCTCTTCCCACATCTTTGTCGCGGGAAACCGATCATCAATCCACGCCATGGTGCTTTCGAGTCGCTTACCCATCAGGCCGCCCCTCCTTCTTCACCGATAATCAATCGCGCATCAGAGAGATAGGCATGTGGCGGCACCTCAAGATTGGTCGGCGCAGGCACGCCTTTGTAGACGCGCCCAGAAAAGTCGAACTTGGACCCATGACACGGGCAGAAAAAGCCGCCGTTCCAGTCCGCACCCAAGTCCCCAGGTGCGAGTTCCGGTCGGTAGGTTGGCGAGCAGCCAAGGTGGGTACAAATCCCAATCATCACCAGGTACTCCGGCTTGATTGAGCGATGAACGTTCTGTGCGTATTGGGGTTGTTGCGCCACCGCAGAGTCCGGGTCACGCAGACGATCGGCGTTCTGTTCCAGCGCGTCGAGCGTCTCTTGCGTTCTTCGAACCACCCATACTGGTTTACCACGCCATTCGGCAATCAACATTTGGCCGGGCGCCAACTTGCTGATATCCACCTCAACCGGTGCACCTGCCGCACGGGCTTTGGCACTGGGTGACATGGACGATACGAACGGAATGGCGATGGCTACCACACCAGCTCCCCCCACCACAGACGCACCACCAATCAGAAGCAACCGCCTCTTTTTGTCGATATTGTCCGTCGAGAAGGAGATTTGCGTCGCTACGGTCTCTGTTGCCATGTTGAGACTACTCCAGATGTAAACAAATAAACTGTCAGCCGACCGCGCAGCAGATCGATCAATGCCGATCTTGGCCACCATCAGCCGAGGGTGAAGTCAGACCAGCCGCAGCATCCCTAATACGGCCACAAAATGTAGGGATACTACCATAATCCCGCACACTTTTTATGTTTATTCCGTATCCCAAGTCTTGGCACGCCTAAGGCGACCAAGCCTTACAAAATTCACAAAAACCAACCCCAATTTCGATTTTATACAGGGTTATCTATGTCCACATTGACATGGATCAGGGAAAACTCGTTTTGAATATGTTCGCCAAGCGCGCTGACGCCATAGCGTTCCGTCGCATGGTGGCCTGCGGCAAAGTAATGAATATTATTCTCGCGTGCGAAATGTGTAGTTTGCTCAGAAACCTCGCCGCTGATAAACGCGTCGAGGTTGAGATCTTTGGCGTACTCAATAAAGTCTTGAGCACCACCACTGCACCAACCGACTCGTACGATCTAGTTTCGCTCCGCTGCAATATGCAAGGCGGGGCGATCAAGCGCCGTATGAATGCGATCAGCGAGCTGTGTGGGGCTCAGTGGACGATCCATTGCCGAATAAAACAACAAATCCTTGCCGCCGCCTTCGTCGGCGACGCATATGTTATTAAGGTCAAACCGCAGCCCGAGCTGCGCATTATTGCCAAGTTGAGGATGGGCATCGAGTGGGAGATGGTAGGCGATGAGACTGATGCCATTCTCAATCAATGCGCGTAAGCGCCGGTATTTCATACCGACCACGCAGGGATTTTCGCCTTTCCAGAAGTAACCATGATGCACGAGCAGCGCATCTGCACGTTCAGCGATAGCTCTATCGATCAAAGCCTGGCTTGCAGTGACGCCGCTGACGAGGTTATTCACCTCGTTGCGACCCTCAACTTGCAAACCATTGGGACAATATAATCAGAAAAGCGATCGACGTTCAGGAGTGTATTGCAGTGTTCGACAATATCCGTCAATCTTGCCATTTGCCGTCAATTCTCCAGGAAGCGTTGTAACTGCCGAATCATGCGTCTCAGCAATAAGCACTTTTTTCTCGCCGCCATTTTTGGCGGCCTGCTCTTAGGGGCGGGTGTCCATTATGTCACAAAACCCGCCACCGGGGGACTCAAAACCGTAACAAACTGGCGTGTGCCAGCTTGGCCAAGCCTGACTGGCAAGGCCTCGCCGGGGAATATGGCCTCATTTCACGATGCCGTGGTTAGCGCCTTACCTGCAGTGGTCAGCATCTACACCGAGCAGGTCGCGCCGGTCGCTGGTCGCACGAAAGACCCACTGTTCAGTCAACTGTTTGGTGACAATGGACGCTTCCCTGTCAGCCAAGTACAAACCAACCAAGGCTCGGGTGTCATCTACAGCGCCGACGGCTACATCATTACCAACGAACACCTGTTGCTCAACGCAGACCGCATCAGCGTCAGTCTGTCTAACGGCAAACGCTTTGAGGCGGAAAAAGTCGGCGCCGATATGGCCACAGATTTGGCCGTACTGAAAATCGACAGCGACGACGCCCTGCCCCATATCAGCGTCCCGACCGACTACACCTCGCGGGTCGGCGACGTGGTGCTCGCGATTGGCAACCCCTATGACTTTGGCCAGACGGTCACCATGGGCATTGTGAGTGCGACCGGGCGCGGCAATATCACAGATACACCGCTACAAGACTTTATCCAAATTGACGCGGCGATTAATCCGGGCAACTCCGGTGGCCCGCTGATCAACCCTGCCGGGGAACTGGTGGGGATTAACACCGCCATCTACGCCCCCGATAGCGGTGCACAGGGCATCGGCTTCGCGGTACCGACCCGCATGGTCAACTATGTGATTCCGCAAATCATTGAGCAGATGTCGGTTAAGCGAGGCTGGCTGGGCTTGCAGGTCGATGACCTACACTACTACCCCGATCTGGCCGCGCGCCATAACTTTGGGGCCGTGGTCACGGGCGTGTTTCAGAACAGCCCCGCCGAACAAGTGGGGCTGCGACGCGGTGACGTGATCACTCACTTGGCAGAACACCCTATTTCAGGCGCTAAGCAACTCATCTTGCGCACTAGTACCACGCGGCCGGGCACCGAAGTCACTGTGCGTGGACGACGACAGTCAGAGAAGTTCACCTTGCGCGCTGAGCTTGCCGAGCGACCGCGTTAGTCGCGAGGGCTCAAGCCAAAGAAAAGGACAAAAGCCGCACATCCGAGCGCGGCGTAGCGCTCATGAAGTGCACTACGCCGGCAAACCCACGGTTTCGTCAAGACCCAGCATCAGATTCAGTGACTGGATCGCCATCCCGCTCGCCCCTTTGCCAAGATTATCCTGCACGGCCATCAGCGTCACATGCCCATCTGGGTGTGCCAGCACACGCAGCTCAATACGATTGGTGCCATTGCACACACGTGGATCAAAACTGAGCTCGTTGTAAGGCTCACCCTCGCCCAGGGCATGCACCTGTACAAACGGCGCTTGCGCATAGCGCTCGGCATACACAGCCTGGATGGTTTCGGCCGAGACAGCTTGCAGAGCCGCTTTATGTAACGGAATTTGCACGCGCATTCCGCTATGAAACGGCCCCACTGCCGGCACGAACTGCGGCTCATTAATCAAACCGCAGTAACGTCGCATTTCAGGGATGTGCTTGTGTTTCCAGCCGTAGGCGTAGGGCGCCTCAAAAGGCAATGTCGGCAGATCGCTGCTGCTGTCTTCCCATTTCTCGATGAGGCTGCGTCCGCCACCCGAATACCCGGACAAGGCATGGATATATATCAGACTGTCAGGCGTCACAATGCCTTCATCTAACAACGGCCGCAATAACAGAATAGAGGCCGAACTGTAGCAGCCGGGATTACTGACGAACCGCGCTTGCTGAATTTTTTCGCGCTGATCAGCCTGCATCTCGGGCAAACCATAGATCCAATCAGGCGCGATGCGATGCGCGGTGCTGGCATCAATCAATCGCGTATCGCCATCGGCCGCCCAATGCGCCACCTCGCGTGCCGCTTCATCCGGCAGACACAGAATCGCGATATCACTGTCCAGCACGGCTTGCTTACGAGCCTCTGGGTCTTTGCGCACCGCGTCAGCCAAGGTGTTCAGTTCAACGTCATCCCCCTCGGCCAGCCAGTCCCGAATGCGCAACCCGGTGGTACCCGCATGCCCGTCAATAAACAGTGTCTTACTCATAGCCTTATCGATAAACTGGATCAACGCGACATTGTACCAAGGAACAGCAATACTCGACGATAATTATCATACCCGCAGCACTCACACCGACTTACAATCTCAGCTCGTTCTCCACTGGCGGCCGCTATGAAACCCATTCAGCCCACAACACAGTCGCGTCGATGCAAGGGCACACTGATCGCACTCACGCTCAGTGCCATCGGGCTGTTTTTCGCCGGCCAAGCCACCACCATGGCACTGCCTGACAATGCCATGGTGGTGGAACTGGCCAACGCCAGCGGACACCTGATTGATTTTGCAGAAATCAAGCATGGCAA